>CAZHGE010000003.1:0-79244 GCA_964531805.1 uncultured Lachnospiraceae bacterium | reverse complement strand
TATTACCTGATTGACACTGGGACAATTATATCATGGGCTTTAGCAAACCGATTGGGATGAGTAGTTATTAATGTGTAAATATATAGTTTTTAGTTATTATACAAGGAAGTTGACATTATGAAAAATAGTAGAGATTATAGTAAAATATATGTTAATAAAGGATTGGGTAATGAAATCCCAGGGGCAAAGCCTAATAGAAGACCAGATATTATGGGCGTTAGGAATAATGGATTGATTGATCAGGTTGAGGTTCCGAGTAAAACAGATATTCCAGATTTGTTAATTGATAGAATGGTTGATAACCAACGTATTATCGGAGATAGGGCTGGAAATATTAAGATTAGGAATATAGGTGGTAATTAATATGGAAGAAAAAGTGATTTCAATAACACTATGGGGGAATGGAATTCAAAAAGAAAAGTGGTTAAATTGGTATCAAGATGTTGAGAAACTTATGAAAAACTTGGGATATAAGCCAACACATATAGGGATACAAAGCAAATCATTTTGTAGTGGGAAAATATTAACAGTAGCACGCAAGAAAAAAGATATTTTAGCTACAATTGCTGCTGGTGAAAAGCCTTCAAGTTTTTCGTGTTATTCGCTTCCAAAAGATTACAGAACAGCTTCATTTGACTATGATTTTTTAGGCGTCCGTAAGGAAGGATATATTTCTGTTATCGTGAAAGAAGTTGATTATAATAAACTTAATATTAAAAGCGTTATTTCTCAACTGAAAGAATATATTAATTACGAGTATGGTGAAATATATATGATGTCAAAAGAAGAGATGCCATTAATATATGCCACGACGCGGAATTTAGATAATATTAAGTCATTTAGTCTAATTGAAGAAATATAGGGAGATTGTACCATGGTTTACGACGTGAATTCAATTGATATTATTGGAGAAAGGAATGATGGTGGAATAGATTTGTTTATTATCTCATCGGGGAAATTAGATGATTCAGTTGAGCAACAGACGCTATTACTTGATAAGATTGAAAATTATTTAGTATATTTAAATAGCACTGATTTTATGAAAGATTTTCCGAATGTCTCTGGTGATAATAAATATATTAAGTTAAAGATTTGCGAAAGACCATCTGATATGACAATGGAATGGTTAGACGAAATAGCTACTTGGATACAATCGAATGGTGCAAAATTTTCAGTTGTACTTTCTTCTTGATTATGATCATACTTTAGGACAAATTAACGCTCCTTGGTTTAAATTAATATCATCTACGGTAATGTGCCCATGGAGTTTAATTTGAAGACATTAGGGCGAAAATTGTCATCTAGGTACACTTATGAATATTCAAAATCAAAAATAGTTATTTCTTTTTCGAAGACGTAGAACGCATTGTTTTCATAACAATTTGTGTTGTGAAGATAATGCGTTTTTATGTATTTCAAAATACTCTTAAAAGTTAGTATTTTAGATATAAAAATTGGTTGAAAAAGAGGTGTTTTAGTTGCAGACTTTCTTCAAAAGGGAGGTACTGTTCGAGTACCGAAGTCAATAAGAATGGCGTAACAGTCCGCAGGATGTCTTATGACCATAACGGCTGCCTTACAGATTTGTATGAAAATAAGCAGTTAATACAAGCAAATTAGTATAACGGAGTCGAGATCCGGGTAGAAAGTATTTTCGGAGATAACCGGACTGCTTATGTGACAGACTATGCGGACATTTACCACAGGACAGCCGCAGAATACGTGGAAAACAAAACCGGCAGAAACTACCTGTGGCATGACAATACCCTGCTTGGAATAGCAAATGAAGGAATGCACGTACTGCCTGACCTGTTCCACAGCCCGGTGCGCGTGACCGCAGAAGAGGGCGGCACCAAAAACCTGTACCATTACAACGAATACGGCCTTATGGAGAAACAGAAAGAAGACACCTCTCTGCCGTTTGGCTACACCGGCTACTTAAAGGAAAGTGTTTCCAATCTGTACTTCGCAGGAAGCAGGGAGTATAATGTAGAAAGTGGAAGATTATTAATCAAAGACTTATACAGCTACATGGATTATCAAGATCCATCCAGTCTAAACCTGTATGCATACGCCAAGGCCAATCCACTGAAATATCTTGATTATGACGGGCATGAATGCATAGAGGAGAAAAACTATTTCGAGAGATCCCTTGAGATGATCATCTTAGGCGACTATTCGGATGAAGTAACGCTGCTTGGCCTTGCAGGAAGTGTCGCATTGGGGGTGCTTGGGCTCGATTTTCCAGCAGACATCCGCGATCTTACAGCCTGCTTTACCGTGAACTTTGATCCAAGCGACCCGATGTGGTGGATGAATCTGGGTAGCTGTGCTGTATCATTCCTACCTTTGGTAGGCGGATTAAAGTATGTGGACGAAGGAGCCGAGTTATTAAAGTACTCAGATGAAGCTGCAGAAGCACTAAAACATACGGATGAAGCTGGGAAAGCGGCTAAACATTTAGATGAGGTAGTTGAAACTGGTTCAGATGTACATCCTGAATTGGACGAATTGGAGAAGTTTTATGATGAGATTTATGAGCAGCAGAGAACTCCTTGCCTAGAATATGAAGAATATCTTGATGAATTGAAAAAACTTCAAGACAATCCGTATATTATATCTGAGAGTGGTAGTAAGGCTGTAAACAATGTTAGTCAAACCAGTCCATTTGATTTACAAGCTACACATTCTCAAACGTTAAGTAAGAAAAATATGAATAAATTAATCGATGATATTAAAAACAATGGCATAAATGAAACTATAAAATATGTGGAATATAATGGACAAAAATATGTAGTAGATGGTCATCATAGGTTAATTGCTTCAAAGAGATTGGGATTGGAACAAGTTCCAATTGAACAAGTAGAGTTACCTTATGCAGGATATAAAACAGTTGAAGATTTGTTATGGTTTGATTAGGAGGCTTATTATATGGCAGTGTGGCAGTTTGATTTTAATGTGGTGCCAAAAGAAAAAAGTTTAATAGCAGAAAAAATATGTAGTGAAGATATATTATCTTGGAAACAAGAGAATATACCTTCAGTAGAAATTAATTTTTTAGAAAAACAAACAAGTTGGACAAAAGATATAATTCAATATGGAAAAGAAGATGAAACATGTATTCAGATTCTATATGAGGATGAGAACTTAGAAGAAATCAGTTGCAGACTTGATTTACGCTCATTGTCAAAGAAAATGTTAAAAGAAATATTAGACTATGTGGAAAAGATAGGAGGGATGATTTTTTACGAAGAGAAAGTTTATTCACCAAAACTTGATGAAATAATAGATTTGATGAAAAGTTCTAATGCAAATAAATTTTGTCAAAATCCAATTAATTATTTTGAGGAATTGTCCAATGGTTGATTTTTGTTAAAATAATGTGCAGTTGAGTGAGGAATGGAGATACCTTGATGTATTCACTTTAGGGTATCTCCATTTTGTCATTTCAAATCTGCCAGTTCCAGAAGAATTGAGAAACAACATTGCATTGCCATACGAAAGACTACTGCGTTGTATGTGGCTTCCTGTGCTTGAATGGCATCTATCCACTTGTCTATAACGTTTCTTTGCTCATCCGATAAGGTAAGCCTGTCATATTGGGTGCTTAGTCCCTACTCCAGTTGTGTGGCTTTTAGGTAGTCGGTATCCTGCTTGGCATTCTGACAGACATTGTTGTAACGCCGCTCTTCCAGATGGTTAAATAGCAGATTGAAGATATCTTTATCCATTGTGAAAACCTCCTTTCTAGGGACATACGATACCGAAGAAGATGAAAGTAATCCATTCATAGAAATGGACAAGGATTGTGAGAAAAAATACAGCAGGATAAACAAATGCGAACAAAACGTAAAGTGAAAACTATAAACCGTATTAAATTTATTATGGTTATACTTTAGCACCTACAACTCCCCCACCCTTAAAAAACTGTCTCTAAATTAATCGGAATGGCTCTCACCGAAGGTGATGTTATCCATGCGATTAATTTCGAGACTCTAGGGAAAAAATTGCCAAATGGGGAAACAAAAGGTCATGAATAAATAAAATTTAATGTGTAGTTCCAAAAGGCTAATAGAAACGCACTTCTTTTAAAACAAATTTTTGTTGCAAAAGAGGTGTTTTTGGGGTACAGATTTATGGCAATCGAATGTTTGTTCTGTACATTATAAATGTTTTCTGTTATACTTGATGTGGTTAAAATTGGTTATCCTATAGATTAATGGTTTTGTAAGATGGAGTTCGACTTTCAGACTGGGAGGAAATTTATGGATAAATTTATTTTACACTCTGAATATGCACCCACTGGTGACCAGCCGCAGGCGATTGAAGAACTGGTAAAAGGGTTCCAAGAGGGAAAACAATTTCAGACACTGCTTGGCGTTACTGGCTCTGGTAAGACCTTTACCATGGCGAATGTCATTGCGGCACTGAATAAGCCTACGCTGATTATTTCTCATAATAAGACCCTTGCGGGGCAGCTGTATGGCGAGTTCAAGGAGTTCTTTCCTGAGAATGCAGTGGAATATTTTGTGTCCTATTATGATTATTACCAGCCGGAGGCGTATGTGCCGTCTTCGGATACTTATATTGCGAAGGATTCTTCTATTAATGAGGAAATCGAGAAACTGCGTTTGTCCGCGACAGCCTCTTTGTCTGAGAGGAGAGATGTGGTGGTTATCGCCAGTGTCAGTTGTATTTATGGATTGGGAAGTCCTGATGAATACCAGGATATGGTTGTATCCCTGCGCCCTGGTCAGATGAAGGATAGGGATGCGGTACTGCGCGAATTGATAGATATTCGTTATACGAGAAATGATATGGACATTGAACGTGCTACATTCCGTGTGCGTGGTGACTCTATTGATATTTATCCGGCAGAGGGTGGCGACTATCTGATTCGTGTAGAGTTTTTTGGAGATGAGATTGACCGTATTGTGCAGGTGGAGCCACTGACTGGTAAGTTACATGCGTCCTTAGAACATGTGGCTATTTTCCCTGCATCCCATTATGTGATTTCCCAGGATAAGATTTTAGAAGGTTGTCAGCGCATTGAAAAAGAATTGGAAGAGCGCATCCGCTATTTTAAGGGAGAAGATAAACTGATTGAAGCGCAGAGAATATCAGAACGTACCAACTTTGATATTGAGATGCTTCGAGAGACCGGTTTTTGTTCTGGTATCGAAAACTATTCGGCACCGCTGAATAATCTGGCGCCGGGCGAAACACCTTTTTGTCTGCTTAACTTCTTCCCAGATGATTTTTTGATTATTATAGATGAGTCTCATATTACACTGCCGCAGATTCGAGGTATGTATGCAGGAGACCGTTCCCGCAAAAATACATTGGTGGATTATGGGTTTCGTCTGCCATCAGCACTGGATAACCGTCCGCTTAATTTTGAAGAGTTTGAGCAGCATATTGACCAGATGCTATTTGTGTCTGCGACACCATCAGATTATGAGGCGGAGCATGAATTGGGACGTGCCCAGCAGATTATTCGTCCGACAGGGTTGCTGGATCCGGAAGTATTTGTCCGTCCGGTAGAAGGACAGATTGATGATCTGATTAGTGAGATACGTAAAGAAACGGATAAGAAAAATAAGATATTGATAACGACTTTAACGAAGAAAATGGCGGAAGATTTAACCGACTATTTAAAAGAAGTCGGCATCCGTGTAAAATACATGCACTCCGATATTGATACTTTAGAGCGTGCGGAGATTATCCGCGACATGCGTTTGGATGTATTTGATGTATTGGTAGGTATCAATTTATTAAGAGAAGGTCTTGATATTCCAGAGATTAGTCTGGTTGCAATTCTGGATGCAGACAAAGAAGGTTTTCTGCGTTCGGAGACATCCCTTGTCCAGACTATTGGCCGTGCAGCCCGTAACAGTAAAGGCCGTGTTATTATGTATGCGGACCATATCACAGAATCTATGGACAATGCGATTCGTGAGACAGAGCGCCGCCGTGCTCTGCAGCAGAAATACAATGAAGAACACGGTATCACACCTACGACCATCAAGAAAGCAGTTCGTGATTTAATCAGCATTTCAAAAGTCATTGCCCAGGAAGAACTCCGTTTCGAAAAAGATCCGGAGTCCATGAGCGCAGAAGAACTTGAGAAGTTAATCAAGGATGTAGAAAAACGCATGAAGAAAGCGGCCGCCGAGTTAGACTTCGAATCCGCCGCAGAACTGCGTGATAAGATGGTAGAGTTGAAGGATATGTTGAATAATAACTTGGAAAAATAGATATGTATATTGGGAACGCTGATGATATTCAAGGGAAAAGCCGTTTGAATATGTCGGTACTTGACGAGGTATTTTCGAGTCTAGTACCGTTACATATGAAATCGAGCAAGAGCGTGCTTTCCCTGAATGTCATCAGCGGTCCAAGGAAACAAACTAGGAGACTACACTATGAGCAACAACACTAAAATGCGCCCCCGCGAATACATCAAAATCCGAGGCGCAAAAGAACATAATTTAAAAGGAATTGATGTGGATATCCCACGTAATGAATTTGTTGTTTTTACGGGGTTATCCGGTTCCGGCAAATCATCCCTTGCCTTTGATACGATTTATGCAGAAGGTCAGCGCCGTTATATGGAATCCTTGTCTTCTTATGCAAGACAGTTCCTTGGCCAGATGGAAAAACCGGATGTGGAACGGATTGACGGACTTTCTCCGGCAATTTCTATCGATCAGAAATCCACGAACCGTAACCCTCGTTCTACCGTTGGTACGGTAACCGAGATTTACGATCATTTTCGATTATTATATGCCCGTATTGGAATACCACACTGTCCAAAGTGTGGCCGCGAGATTCAGAAACAGACCGTGGATCAGATGGTGGATCAGATTGTACGTTTGGGAGAAGGCACAAAATTACAATTGTTAGCGCCTATAGTACGTGGTAAAAAGGGTGAGCATGTAAAAGTATTAGACCGCGCCAGAAGGAGCGGATATGTACGTGCACGTATCGATGGCAATTTGTATGATCTATCTGAAGATATCAAACTGGATAAAAATATTAAGCACACTATTGAAATTGTAGTGGACCGAATTGTAGTAAGGGAAGGAATTGAGACACGACTTACCGACTCAATCGAAAGTGTACTGGAATTGGCAGAAGGTCTGCTCTTGGTAGATGTTATCGATGGGGAGCCGATGAACTTTAGTGAGAGTTTTGCCTGCCCTGATTGTGGTATCAGCATAGATGAGATTGAGCCGAGAAGTTTTTCTTTTAACAATCCATTTGGTGCCTGTCCGGATTGTTATGGTCTTGGCTATCGTATGGAATTTGAACCGGAACTTTTGATTCCGGATAAAGCGCTTAGTTTGAATGATGGAGCAATTTCCTGTATGGGATGGCAGAGTAGTAAGTCATCCGGAAGTTTTACCAATGCGATTTTGGTTGCCATGGCAAAGGAATTTAATTTTTCTATGGATACACCATTTAATGAACTGCCTGAAAAGATTCAGGAGATGTTGATTTATGGAACCGGCGGAAAAGAAGTGTTGGTACACTATAAAGGGCAACGCGGAGAAGGAATTTATCCGGTTGCTTTTGAAGGTCTGGTCAAAAATATGGAACGCCGTTATCGTGAGACATCTTCAGATGTGATGAAGCAGGAATATGAAGCATTTATGAGTATTACGCCTTGTAAATTGTGTAAAGGAATGCGTCTGAAACAGGAATCATTAGCGGTAACCGTCTGTGGGAAAAATATTCACGAAATCACCTCTTTTTCTATTGGAGGACTTCAGGAATTTTTACAGAATATGGAACTGACTGAAACACAACAGTTTATTGGTGCGCAGGTATTAAAAGAGATTCGTGCAAGAGTAGGATTTTTGATGGATGTCGGGCTGGATTATTTGTCTCTTGCCAGAGCAACAGCCAGTCTTTCCGGTGGAGAGGCGCAGAGAATACGACTGGCGACACAGATTGGTTCAGGACTGGTTGGGGTATGTTATATTCTGGATGAACCGAGTATTGGTCTGCATCAGAGGGATAATGACAAATTGCTTGCGACTCTGCGTAATCTACGTGACCTTGGAAATACGCTTATTGTCGTAGAACATGATGAAGATACCATGTTTGCAGCGGATCATATTGTGGATATTGGACCGGGGGCTGGAACACATGGCGGACAAGTTGTGGCGCAGGGGACAGCAGAAGAGATTATGCAAAATCCAGATTCCATAACGGGTCAATTTTTAAGTGGCAAACGAAGGATTCCGATTCCAGCAAAGGTGAAAGAGCCTGCTGGCTGGCTGGAGATCCGTGGGGCTAGGGAAAACAACTTAAAAAATGTGAATGTAAAGATTCCAACAGGGGTTATGACCTGTGTAACGGGTGTTTCCGGTTCTGGAAAAAGTTCGCTGATCAATGAGATTTTATATAAGAGTCTGGCTAAAAAATTAAACCGTGCCAGAACCATTGCAGGTAAACATGATTCTATCGAAGGAATTGATCAACTGGATAAAGTTATTGATATTGATCAGTCGCCGATTGGACGTACGCCAAGATCGAATCCGGCAACCTATACTGGTATGTTTGACATGATTCGTGATCTTTTTGCTTCCACACCGGATGCTAAGGCTAAAGGCTATCAAAAAGGCCGTTTTAGTTTTAATGTCAAGGGTGGCCGTTGTGAAGCCTGTGCCGGGGATGGTATCGTAAAGATTGAAATGCACTTTTTACCTGACGTATATGTTCCTTGTGAAGTCTGCAAAGGAAAACGTTATAACAGAGAAACGTTAGAGGTACGTTACAAAGGAAAAAATATATTCGAAGTGCTGGATATGACGGTAGAAGAGGCGGTAACCTTTTTCGAAAATGTACCTCGTATTCGTCAGAAGGTTCAGACTTTGTATGATGTAGGACTGGGATATATCAAACTGGGTCAGCCTTCCACACAATTATCCGGCGGTGAAGCCCAGCGAATCAAATTGGCAACGGAACTAAGCCGTCGCTCTACTGGCAGGACAATTTACATTTTAGATGAACCGACTACGGGACTTCATTTTGCGGATGTGGAGAAGTTGATTGAGATTCTTCATAAGTTAAAGGAAGCCGGTAACACAGTTGTAGTCATTGAGCATAATTTAGATGTCATTAAAACAGCGGATTATATTATTGACATGGGACCGGAAGGCGGTGACAGAGGCGGTACGGTCATTGCCCAGGGAACACCGCTTGAGGTGACAAAGTGTAAGGAGTCCTACACAGGTCAGTACATTAAGAAGATGTTTGAAAAAGAGGGCAGGTTGTAAAACAGTACTCTTATAAAGCAGGAATAAAAGTTTTTAGAAAAAATAAATTTAGAGGTTAAGGAATCTTTTCTTTTAACCGATAAAAAGAATAGGACGTACGGACGCAGATGGAGGAAAGGATTCCATTTTGTTTTCATGCGTCTTTTTTCTGTATAAGTTAAAAATGAAAAAACGTACTAGTACGAAATTTTCATTAAGATTTTCTGAAACCTCTTTCAAAACGGACAAAAATCATTTATAATAAGTTGATTTATCATGCGATGATAGGCTTAAAATCCGAAAATGATAATTCAACATCCGACAAATAAGTAAATGAAAGTATAGATTTGGACATAGAAAGGGGTAAATGCAATGCAGTGTACAGACATTGGAATTGATTTAGGAACAGCCAGTATTCTGGTATATATCAGGGGAAGAGGAGTTGTGCTCAAAGAGCCGTCAGTTGTGGCATTTGACCGTGATACAAATAAAATCAAAGCAATCGGTGAAGAAGCAAGACTGATGCTTGGTAGAACACCGGGTAATATCGTAGCAGTAAGACCTCTTCGCCAGGGTGTTATTTCTGATTACACAGTTACAGAAAAAATGATGAAGTATTTCATCCAAAAAGCCATTGGCCGTAGAAGCCTTCGCAAACCGAAAATTGCGGTTTGTGTACCAAGTGGTGTTACAGAAGTAGAAAAGAAAGCGGTAGAAGATGCTACTTATCAGGCTGGTGCAAGAGAAGTTGTTATTATTGAAGAACCAATTGCAGCGGCAATCGGTGCTGGTATTGATATTTCTAAACCATGTGGAAATATGATCGTAGATATCGGTGGTGGTACAACGGATATCGCTGTTATTTCTTTAGGTGGTACAGTAGTAAGTGCTTCCGTTAAGATTGCAGGTGATGATTTCGACGAAGCAATCGTTCGTTTCATGAGAAAGAAACACAATCTTCTGATTGGTGAAAGAACTGCAGAAGATATCAAGATAAAGATTGGTTCCGCTTATAAGAGACCGGAACCGGATTATTTAGAGGTTAGGGGACGTAACCTGGTAACAGGTCTTCCTCGTACTGTAAAGGTTTCTTCTGAAGATACAGAAGAAGCATTAAAGGATACGACTTCCCAGATTGTGGAAGCTATTCACAGTGTATTGGAGAAAACACCGCCAGAATTGGCTGCGGATATTGCGGACAGAGGTATTGTATTAACTGGTGGTGGAAGTTTACTGCGCGGATTAGAAGATTTAATCTGTTCTAAGACAGGTATTACAACGATGACGGCAGAAGAACCAATGACAGCAGTTGCTATTGGTACTGGTAAGTACGTTGAGTTCTCGGCAGGCTATCGTGAGGAAAATATATAAAATACAAAGAGGGTAACTTATGGTAAAGGGATTGTATGCAGCCTATACCGGCATGATCAATGAACAAAACAGAATGGATGTATTGACCAATAACCTGGCCAATGCAAGTACGACTGGTTATAAAAAGGAAGGTGCAACCAGTCAGGCATTTAAAGATGTATTAGCATACAAAATCAAAGATACAACGGATTATCCACATCTTGCTAAGAATATCGGTAATTTGAATCTTGGTGTAAAAGTTGGAGAGACTTACACAGATTATTCGCAGGGAGCATTCCGTGCTACAGAGAATACCTATGATCTGGCATTGTCAGGAAGAGGCTTCTTCATGATCGAGTTTGCCAGCAAAGATGGTGGAACCAGTGTTAAGTATACCCGTGATGGTAGTTTTACCTTGAATAAAGACGGCTATCTGGTAACAAAAGATGGTGATTATGTATTAGATACCAGAGAAAGACGTATTCAGCTTGATCCAAATAAAGATGCAGCAATTGATGCATTCGGAAGAATTCAGCAGGATGGTATGACAGAGGCGACGATTGGTATTACGGATTTTGCGGATTATAATTATTTGGAGCATTATGGTGAGAATTATTATCAGCCGGTAGAGGGCGCTGAGAGGATTGCACCGGATGCTATTATGAGATCTGGTTATTTAGAAGCATCTAATGTGCAGGTAGTATCGGAAATGGTAGAAATGATTTCTGTTTCCAGACAGTATGAATCCAATCAGAAGTTGATTCAGACGATTGATTCTACACTTGAGATAGCAGCAAACAGACTGGGAAAGGTATAAGGTAAATAGGGTATGGTAAGATCACTTTGGACAGCAGCGACCGGTATGAATGCCCAGCAGACAAATCTGGACACAATCGCGAATAACTTAGCAAACGTAAATACAAACGGATATAAAGCAGAAGTTGCAGAATTTAAATCCTTGTTATATCAAACAATGCAGACAAAGACCACAACTGCTAATGGGGCAAATAAGCCGATTAGCGCACAGGTTGGTTTGGGTGCGCGCAATTCATCTATTACTTCTATGTTTTCTCAGGGCTCTTTGTTGGCCTCTGAAAATGACACTGCATTTGCTATTGAAGGAAAAGGTTTCTTTGCAGTACGGGGTGAAGGTGGACAAACTTATTATACGAGAAATGGTAACTTTGGTTTCGCGTTAGGAAATAATGGTGGACTGGTTCTTGCAAATACGGATGGTCTTCCGGTATTAGATTCCGCAGGCAGACCAATTGTTTTGGGAACAGAGTTTGTTGCCAGCAAGATTACTGTGACAGCGGATGGACAGTTATGTTATCCAGATGAAACAAATAATCCACAACCGATAGGAATTACCATTGGTGTGTATCAGTTTTCTAATCCGGCGGGTTTGGAAAAACAGGGAGATACTCTATTTGCAGTAACAGCAGCCAGTGGGGCGGCATTAAATGAAGCAACTAACCTTAATTTGGATAAGAGCCGCGTAGTACAGGGATATTTAGAAGGTTCCAGTGTACAGGTTGCGGATGAAATGGTAAACATGATTGTGGCACAGAGAGCATATGAATTGAACTCAAAAGCCATTACTACATCGGATGAAATGATGCAGATTGCTAATAACCTTAAGCGTTAAGCAGGTTGGTAAAAGGTAGTTTGTGACATGGGATACTTGTCATAAGATCCGGAAAGGGAAAAATATGAGTTTTGACTTGGGAGGATTGTCCTCATCTTACGGTGATATTATAAATACACAGGCTCAGAATGTTCAAAGTCAGAAACTGCAACAGACAGTGGATAGTGATTACAGCAATGCTACAGCAGATGAATTAATGGATGCCTGTAAGCAGTTTGAAGCCTATTTCTTAGAACAGATATTTAAAGGAATGGAAAAAACCATACCGAAGAACGAGAATGGTGATAAATCAACACAGAATCTTCTTGATTATTTCAAAGAAACGACGATTCAGGAGCTTGCAGAACAGTCTACGGAGACTAATAGTCTTGGACTTGCACAGATGTTGTATGAACAGATGAAACGCAATTATAATATTGAGTAAATGTAGAGGGCAGAGATTTATTTTCTGCCCTTTTTTGTCCAATAAGATGGCACGCGAAGCGTGGCATCGTTTGGTCCTATCAGGAGATTTAGATGGAAACAGTACAGGGATATATTGATCATTTTATCTATCGGAATGAATCCAATGGCTATGGCGTCATTGAACTACAGACAGAGGAAGAAGAACTGATTTGTGTGGGTTCATTTCAAGGAATTGATCAGGGTGAAAATGTAGAAATAACTGGACAGTATGTGGAACATGCCGTATATGGACGTCAGCTAAAAGCAGAAAAGATACGCGTAATTGAACCGGAGGATGCTTATGCCATGGAACGTTATCTGGCAGGTGGAGCTGTAAAAGGAATTGGTCCGGCACTCGCAAAAAGAATTGTGAAGAAATTCGGTAATGATACTTTCCGTATAATGGAGGAAGAACCGGAGCGTTTGGCAGAAATCAAGGGAATTAGTGAACGGATGGCAATGGATATTGCGGGTTTTATGGAAAGCCGCAAGGAACTGCGGGATGCCATGATTTTTCTGCAGAGATACGGAATTACCAACAATCTTGCACTGAAGATATATGATACCTATGGCATGCGTCTATATTCTGTTATAGAAGAAAATCCCTATCAATTGGCAGAAGAAATAGATGGAATAGGGTTTAAACGTGCGGATGAAATTGCGAAAAAGGCAGGTGTCCGTGTGGATTCGGAATTTCGTATTCATTGCGGTATCTGTTATGTGCTGAGTCAGTCTTCCTCGGAGGGACATACCTATCTGCCGAAAGAAGAACTGGTCAGACGATCAAGAGAATTATTGGAAACAGAAGAAGAACAGATTGAGATTGCAATTCCAAATTTGGCAATGGAAAAGAAATTGGTTATCAAGCAGGAGGAAGATAAAGTCTGTTGTTATCTGGCGAGAATTTACTATGAAGAACTGGCTTGTGCCCGGATGCTGCGGGATTTAAATAATGCGTGTAAGCAGGAATACACGGATGAGAAGGAACAAAAGCGAATTTTAAGCCGGATAGGTCAGGTTGAAAAAGAATTGTCTATTGAATTAGACGAACTACAGCATCGTGCTGTTTTAGAAGCGGCACAAAATGGACTTTTTATTCTATCAGGTGGACCGGGAACTGGTAAGACTACAACAATCAATGCCATCATCCGCTATTTTGAGCAGGAGGGCATGGACATTATGCTGGCGGCACCTACGGGGCGTGCTGCAAAGCGGATGACTGAAGCTACCGGTTTTGAGGCAAAGACGATACACCGTCTTCTGGAATTAAATGGCGCCTTCGCAGAGGATGGCAAAAAAGCTCGTTTTGAAAAAAATGAGAACAGTCCGTTAGAAACAGACGTGCTTATTATTGATGAAATGTCCATGGTGGATATTCACCTGTTTTATGCACTGCTTCGCGCAGTACCTTTAGAAGTGCGCCTGATTCTGGTAGGAGATGTTAACCAGCTGCCAAGTGTAGGACCTGGACAGGTGCTTCGGGATTTGATTGACTCTGAGGAGTTTCCGTTGGTTATTTTGCAGAAAATATTCCGGCAGGCGACAAAAAGTGACATTGTTGTCAATGCACACCGCATTAATCAAGGGGAGGGAATCAGCTTAAATAATAAAAGTGATGATTTCTTTTTCTTAAAAAGGGATAATGTGGATGTGATTTATAAGCACATGATCCTACTGATTACCGAAAAACTTCCTAAGTATGTGGATACCTCACCGTTGCAGATCCAGGTATTGACACCAATGCGTAAGGGAAGCCTGGGAGTGGAGGTTTTAAACGGTATTTTGCAAAAATATCTGAATCCTCCATCCAGTGATAAAAAGGAATATGTGTATGGTTCTGTTACTTTCAGAGAGGGTGATAAGGTCATGCAGATTAAAAATAATTATCAAATGGAGTGGGAGATTGTAAATAGGTATAATCTGCCGATTGATAAAGGTAGTGGCGTTTTCAATGGTGACACTGGCGTCATATTGTCAATTAATGAATTTGCACAGATTATGACGGTGGAATATGAGGATCTTAAGCGGGTGCAATATCATTTCAGTCAGTTGGACGAATTGGAACTGGCGTATGCGGTAACGATTCACAAGTCTCAAGGAAGCGAATATCCGGCGGTTTTACTGCCGCTTCTGGGAGGTCCGCGTCAGTTGATGAACCGCAACCTTCTTTATACGGGTATTACCCGTGCTAAAAAATGTGTGACGCTGTTAGGAAGTGAAGAAACAGTGATGGAGATGATCGCAAATGGAACTGCGAGGAAGCGGTATACGGGACTGCTTTCCAGGATAAGAGAAGCGAAAGAAGGATTATGAGATTAAAAACAACCGAAAAGCTGGCGGACTTATTTTTCCCAAACCGATGTGCTGTATGTGATGCTATCGTAACTTCCAAAGGCAGTATATGCAGAAACTGTATCTCCAAGATCCATTTTCTTTCGGACGATACTTGTATAGTGTGCGGGAAGAAAGTGGAAGAGGGAAAGGTTTATTGCTATGACTGCAGTCGTAAGAAACATGAATTTATCCGCAATTTTGCAGTGTTTGTTTATGCTGATGTCAGAGAAAGCCTGTATCGGTTTAAGTATAACGGAAGAGCCGAATATGCATGTTTTTATGCAAAAGCAGCATTTCGTCGTTGGGGAAAACAGTTAAGTCAGCTGGGAGCTCAGGCTCTTGTGCCAGTGCCGCTTCATCCCTCCAAAAAAAGGCGAAGAGGGTATAATCAGGCAGAGGAATTTGCAAGAGAATTTTCTAAATTATCAGGAATACCAGTCTATACAGATTTGGTACGGCGTCAGAAAAGGACGAAACCATTGAAAACATTGAATGTTTCGGAACGGCAAAATAATTTGAAAAAGGCTTTTCTATTCAATCAAAATGATGTAAAATTAAGTACGATTATATTAATTGATGATATCTATACGACCGGGTCTACTTTGGATGCTGTTGCTAAAGTATGTCATGAGGCAGGAATTACTCAGATATACGGACTGACAGTGGCGGTGGGAACCGGTCTGTAAGTATTTGTTACAAAAGAAGTGTGGTCTGGATAATCACAGATGGCAGAAAGGCAGGATTATAATATGAATGTTCGTAACTGTAGAAGATGTAGAAAGATTTTCAATTATACTATGGGCCCACTCTACTGCATGAATTGTAGAAGAGAATTAGAAGAAGAGTTTCAGGTAGTAAAGAAATTCGTACAGGATAATCCGGGTTGTGATATCCGTATTGTATCAGAATCTTGTAATGTTGAACCTTCCAAGATTAGAGAATGGGTTCGGGAAGAACGTCTTTATTTTTCAGAGGGGTCCAATACAGGTATTAGTTGCGAACGCTGCGGTGTTATGATTCAGACTGGAAGATTCTGCAGCCGATGCAAGTCAGAAATGAGCAATACTTTTAAGAGTGCTATTACGCCGGCTCCTAGTGCACCAGCGCCTGCACAAAAGAATAATTCAAAGGTAAATCCAAAGATGAGATTTTTGGATTCTGAACAATAAACGAGAAAAATTATGGTAAATGAAAACAGAGTTATTTTAATGACAAAACTGGCTTCTTATGAAGCCCATGAAGGAAAAAAATATTTATCTGTAGGCAGGTATTTTAGAAGTGATTATATTAGCCTGCAGTTGTTGAAATCCTTTATATGCGGCACTTTTGCATTCTGCATTATGGCAGGAATGGCAGTGCTTTATGATTTAGAAGGATTTATGAAAAATTTTTATCAGACAGCAGATATGATTGAATTGGTAAAGGATATTGGAATCGTCTATCTGATTATGATAGGAATATATATGTTGATCTCTTATATTGTGGCGGCGTATCAATATAACCGTTCCAGACAGAGTTTGAAAACATACTATGGTAATTTGAAAAAATTATCCAAATATTACGATCAAAAAGGAAACGTTAATGTCTAGTTTATTAGTAACAAAAGAGTATATTAAGCAGATATATGCTAAAAATCAGGCATACATTGATCCAGTATTAAAGTTTCTTATGGCACTGGTAGTGTTCTTACTGATTAATGTAAAAATGGGATATATGGAGCGTCTGAACAGCATGGTAATCGTGCTGGTGTTAGCTTTATTCTGTTCCTTTATGCCTATTAAAACGATTGCTATATTGGGAGCAGTGTTTATGCTGCTTCATTATTATGCGCTGGCACCGGAATGTGCCCTTGTAGTATTTGCAATCTTTGCGATTATGTTTTTACTGTTTCTTCGTTTTGCATCGAAAGAAACAGTGGTTATTCTTTTAACACCAATCTTTTTTATGTTAAAGATACCATTTGTTATACCGATTGCATTAGGACTTTTGGGAGGTCCTGCATCCATTGTGTCAGTATCATTTGGTGTTATCATTTCGTATTTAGTGGAATATACTGAGAATAACGCGTCTGCAATCATAGCAATGGATTCGGAGACTATGATGACAAAACTTCGTTTTGTTATGGATGGTTTGATTGGAAACGACGCGATGATTTTTACCATGGTCGCTTTTGCTGTGACATTACTAATCGTGTATACCATTCGTAGAATGTCCATGGATTATGCATGGACTATTGCAACAATTTCCGGTGTGCTGGCAGATGTAGTCATCTTATTAATTGGTGATTTGTTATTTGATTTGAACTACTCTTTAGTAGGTATCATATTAGGATCTGTTGTGTCAGGTGTAATCTGTTATGGAATACAGTTTTTTACTTTTTATGTGGATTATAAACGTACGGAGCATGTGCAGTTTGAGGATGATGAATATTATTATTATGTAAAAGCAGTTCCGAAAATTGTAGTAACTACTCCGGATAAACGAGTAAAAAAGATTAATACTAAGCGTGAAAATGTGTCACGTACGGCGGTACCGACTACAGTAAAAACAGCTCATGGAGTTGCAAGAACTTCTGCAAGTACCGCGAACAAAACCAATGCAGGTGCTGGCAGCAGCGTGAAAACATCTGTAGATAGGGCTCGAAGAGAAGAAGTAACTAGAAAAAAATAAGGGTAAACGAAGATGGAGCAGCTTAGAAATTTTGCAGATAATTATTTATCGAATCTGCATATTCCAAAAGTAGAGACAATTCAATATCCTGATGTGTTAGAGATTCTGATCCTTTCCGTTTTAATCTACCATATTATGGTGTGGATAAAAAATACAAAGGCATGGAATCTTTTAAAGGGACTGGTAGTGATACTGGTATTTATTCTGATTGCAGCAATATTAGAAATGAATACCATTATTTGGATTGTCCAAAATGTATTTTCTATTGCTGTAATTGCCGTCATAATCGTGTTGCAGCCGGAACTACGTCGTGCGTTAGAAGAACTGGGCAAGAAAAATATTGTAAATGGTCTGATTCCTATTGATATCAACAGGAGTGAATCAGGCTTATTTTCAGATAAGACAATCAAAGAGATTGCGAGAGCCTGTGTGGAAATGTCAAGAGTGCGTACAGGCGCGTTGATTGTAGTGGCTCAGAATGATTCTCTCGCTGAGTATGAAAGTACGGGTATTGAAGTGGATGGGGTGGTAACAAGTCAGCTGCTTATTAATATCTTCGAAAAAAATACGCCATTACATGATGGGGCGGTTATTATAAAAGGGGATCGGATTACATCGGCGACCTGTTATCTTCCTTTATCTCAGAATACGGGATTGAGTAAGGCTTTGGGAACCAGACATCGTGCAGGTATTGGAATTTCAGAAGCTACCGATTCTTTGACAATTGTCGTTTCAGAAGAAAATGGTATGATTAGTACGGCTTATCAGGGAGAACTGCGCAGAGGGTTATCCCAGGATGAATTAGAAGTATTGCTTACTAAGATTCAAAATAAGACCATTGATGATAAGAAGTTAAGATTATGGAAAGGAAGGGCTAAGAATGAAAAAAAAGCTGACTCATAATCTTGGACTGAAAATTTCCTCTGTTTTAATCGCGATCTGTTTATGGCTTATTGCAGTTAATATTAATGATCCTATTTCACAGCGGGTTTATACAGTATCTGTACAATTGCTTAATATGAGTACATTAACGAACTCCGGAAAGTATGTGGAGGTATTGGATAATACGGATACAGTTCGTGTTACCGTTCGTGCAAGCCGGTCTGTTTTTTCCGATTTTACTGAAAAAAACATTGTAGCAACTGCAGATATCAGTAAAATGACAGAAGATAATCTGTTGCCAATTGAAGTGTCTTCCAGTAAAACAGGTAGTAAGATTGAAAGTATTAAAGCAGATAAGGAATTTGTAGAAGTAAATATTGAAGATATGATGAAACTGCAGAAGAGGATCGGTGTGGAAGTGCTGAATCAGCCGGCGGAAGGTTATTTGCTGGGCAATATCAGTACGGATCAGAATGCGGTAATCATTTCGGGACCGGAGTCCGTTGTTAATAAGATTGCAAAAACACAGGTCGAGATTAATGTGGATGGAGCAACAAGTGATGTGAATATTACACTTCCGGTTCATTTATATGATGCGGATGGACATGAGATTGATGACAGCCGCTTAACCAAGAGTGTAAGTGAAGTATTTACGACTGCGGCTATTTTACAGAGAAAAGAAGTTCCAATTGAATACACAGTAAAAGGAGAACCTGAGGAAGGATATATATTCGGTGGTGAATTTATAAAAACACCTCAGACAATTGCGATTGCAGCAAAACCATCAGTGTTGAAAAATGTAAATTCTATTCTGGTAGAAGATGCTATTGATATTGAAGGTGCAAGTGATAATGTGGAAACGGCAGTGGAACTGAGACAATATCTGCCTGATGGTGTAATCCTTGCAGATGGATATGCTAGTGGAAATGTTAGTGTAACTGCTGTGATAGAAGAAGAAAAAGTACGAATTTTAGAAATTCCGTTGGAACAGATTTCATTAAGTAATGTTCCGGAGGGATATCATGCGCGGTTAAGAGAACTAGATGATACAGTAATTGTAAAATTAGTAGGTCTTCCAGCACAGGTGAATACCGTTACACCAGAAAGTTTATTGGGTAATATTGATGTGACTGGTTATCTTTTAGCAGGAGAGGGAGAGGATTTTACAGAAGGAAATTATTATCCGGCTGCGACTTTTACATTGCCAGAATATGTAGAACTAAAAGAAAATGTAACTGTGCATATGATTTTAGAAGAACAGTAACTGCTTACAACAGAGCAGTTATCTGTTCTGCTGATATAAATCTTTAATTCCAGGAGGAATAAAAATGGCTAGATTATTTGGAACAGACGGTGTCAGAGGAGTTGCGAACGAAGAACTGACTCCATTATTGGCAATGCAGCTTGGTCAGGCAGGCGCATATGTTTTGACAAAGGAAAAAGAACATAAGCCTACGATTATGGTTGGTTGTGACACAAGAATTTCCGGTGATATGCTTGCTAACGCGTTGATGGCTGGTGTATGCAGTGTTGGAGCGAATGCAGTATATGTAGGTGTGATTCCTACACCAGCAGTTGCATATCTCACAAGAAAATATAAAGTAGATGCAGGTGTTGTAATCTCAGCATCCCATAATCCGGTGGAATTTAACGGTATCAAATTTTTTGATGGTGATGGATATAAACTTCCAGATGAAATGGAGGATGAAATTGAAGCACTGATTAAAAGTAATATGAAAGATGTACCTTTTCCGACGGGATCACGTGTTGGTAAGATCAAATATCGTACGGATGCAAGAGAAGAATACATCAATCATGCAGTGCAGTCCGTTCCAGTTGATTTGACCGGAATGAAGGTTGTTATTGATGCGGCAGAAGGAGCTTCTTTTTACACATCGGTAGAGGCAATTAAGGATCTTGGAGCAGAAGTAATTGCCATTCACAATAATCCGGATGGAACGAATATTAATGCGAACTGTGGTTCCACTCATATGGAGGAATTACAGGCACGTGTTGTATATGAAAAGGCAGATATTGGTCTTGCTTTTGATGGAGACGCAGACAGACTTCTTGCGGTGGATGAGAAAGGTAATCTGGTAGATGGCGATCAGATTATGGCGATTGTGGGTAATCATATGAGAGCCCAGGGCAAGTTGAAAAAGGATACTATCGTTGTTACAGTAATGAGTAATCTTGGCTTTACTTTAATGGCTAAGGAACAGAATCTTAACATCGAAACGACGAAAGTCGGTGACCGCTATGTATTAGAGCGTATGAAAGAAATCGGAGCAAGTCTTGGCGGTGAGCAGTCCGGTCATGTTATTTTCTTAGATGAGAATACAACGGGCGATGGTTTATTAAGTGCGCTGCATTTGTTACAGGTATTGGTGGATACTAAGAAACCGTTATCTGAATTGAGCCAGATTATGACAGTGCTTCCACAGGCTCTTGTAAATGCAAAGGTTCCGAACCATAAAAAAGAGCATTACATGGAATATCCAGAGATTGCTGCAGCAATTGAAAAACTGAATGAAATGTTTGCTGGAGAGGGAAGAGTTTTAATTCGTCCATCTGGAACAGAGCCAAAGGTTCGTGTAATGATCGAAGGAAAAGATCAGGCACTCATCGATGCAGAAGCAAAGAAACTGGCAGACTTGATTCAAAATACGATGTTATAGAGGCTGGTTTTAATGAAAACAGTTTTTAAAGAACATGTTCTGAGTGGTTTGTTATATTTTAGTAGTGGAATTTTCTTGGTGCTGCTTTTTTTCATGGCACTGGATTCATCTATTTGGGTAGATGAGGCTTACACAATGGGGATAGTAAAATATTCTATTCCGGAATTGATTCAAGTTACAGCTCAGGATGTTCATCCGCCTTTGTATTATATAATTGTTAAATTAGTATTATCTATCATTCGAGTGGAAGATCTTTATATAAAAGTAATAGTTGCCAGGATGGTATCACTTTTACCTTATGTAGGGATGTGGGCATTGAGCCTTACTTATATTCGAAAATATTTTGGGGAATTAACAGGTTCGCTATTTTCTTTGTGTCTTATGGCTGCCCCGCAGATGATAGCAAATGCTCTTGAAATCAGAATGTATAGTTGGGCATTATGCTTTCTTATTGTTGCATTTCTAGCAATTCATAGACTGATTGTATTGCAGAAAAAAGATATTCTTGGCTATGTAGTGTTGGGAACAGCAGTTTTGTGTGCGTTTTATACACACTATTTCGCAGCAATTGCTGCAGCAGTATTATTATTGTTTTATTTTATTATGATTCTGTTTTATGACAAAAAACAGTTGCTTTCATTTTTTGTCATGTGTGCAATAGATGCTATATTATATTTCCCGTGGATTTTAGTAGCATTTGGACAGATTAAAGATATTAAACAGGATTATTGGATTGCGCCAATTGACAGAGCGGCCTTGCTACGTTATTTCTGGTATGCTTTTAGAATTGAGGAAGGTTTGCCGGCTAAAATAGCAGGTGGAGTATTGATTTTGGCTTCTCTAATTGGTGCGGTTGTGGCAATTTGTAATAGACAGCGAAGAGAGTATTTATTGGCACTTGCAGCGATGATGGTTATGCCATTAACGGTACTTGCAGGGGTCTTGGCATCGTTCTTGCTGCGCCCTGTATTTGTGGAGCGTTATATGATTCCAGCATTTGGCTGTTTTTGGCTGGGGTTTGCCTATTTAATTTCACATTTTCGCAAAAAGAATTATTTGTGGATTGTTATTTGTATTTTGTTCCTGGGCTTAGGAATAAGGCAATATGTGGTAAACTTTGACCTTAGTCGGGAAAATCGCATAGAAATGCAAGCGACAAGAGAGTTATTCGAAAACATGGGTCAAGAAGATATGATTGTTCATGCGAGTTTGAACACAGAGATACCAGCAGCGTTTTATTGTCCAAATAGTACTCAGTATATCATGGCGGAATCTTCTACATTGAGGATAGATCAGATTGTTTTTGATAATGTAGAAAATGTTATGACGCCAGAAGATGTGAAAAACAATATGGAAAAGAAAAATATTTGGTGTTTTATTTATCCAAATAAGGAAGTTTTGAATGAAGAGTGGAGATTAATACTCGAAGATGGTAAATATGTTGGAGAGTATGTATTAGACTGGTGTAAATTTCAGGTTTATGCATGGAATTAATTTGAAAAGAGTCTTGTTATAGCCCATTAAAAGTGTTATCATTAACTAGACTGAATAGACATTAATTGGAGGTAATACATTATGGTATGCCAGAAGGTGGTTATTAAGAATCCAACCGGACTACACCTAAGACCAGCAGGAATCCTATGTAAGGAAGCAATGCAGTTTAAATCATTAATAACATTTTCTTTTAATGAGACTACAGCGAATGCAAAAAGTGTCCTGAGTGTTCTTGGTGCGTGCGTAAAGTGCGGTGATGAAATAGAGCTATGTTGTGACGGTGAAGACGAAGAAGAAGCATTACGTGCTTTGGTAACAGCCGTTGAAAGCGGACTTGGAGAATAAGATTTTGTAACCCGCCTGTAATTCATACAGGCGGGTTTTTTGTAAGAGGAGGATGAAAAAATGTTGAATTATTCGCGTTATAAGAGGAATCCGGTACTTGATTATCCGGAAAGAGAATGGCCTAATAAAGAAATTGAAAAAGCACCTATTTGGTGCAGTGTTGACTTGCGAGATGGTAATCAGGCATTGATCGATCCTATGCAGGTAGAAGAAAAGATTGAGATGTTTCAGTATCTGATCAAACTGGGATTTCGTGATATCGAAATCGGATTCCCGGCAGCCAGCCAGATTGAATTTGATTTCCTTCGCCAGTTGGTAGATCGTAAATTGATTCCGGATGATGTTCGTGTTCAGGTTTTGACACAGTGCCGTGAAGAATTAATTGATCGTACTTTTGAAGCAATTCAGGGTATTAAAAAGGTCATCGTACATATTTATAATTCTACATCTACATTACAGCGAGATGTAGTATTTGGTATGGAAAGAGAAGAGATTATTGATATCGCTGTTAAGGGTACGCGCATGGTAAAAGAACGTGCTGAAAAATTCCCCGGAGAGATTATTTTAGAGTATTCTCCGGAAAGTTTTACTGGAACAGAGATGGATTTTGCATTGGATATTTGTACTGCTGTTCAGAAGGAATGGGGACCTACAAAAGAAAATCCGATTATCATTAATCTTCCTTCTACGGTAGAGATGACAACACCGAATGTTTATGCGGATCAGATTGAATGGATGAACAAACATTTTGAAGATAGAGAAAGTATTATTTTAAGTGTGCATCCACATAATGACAGAGGTACTGGTGTTGCCAGTGCAGAACTTGCTATGTTAGCGGGTGCGGACCGTGTAGAAGGCACTTTATTTGGTAATGGTGAACGTACTGGTAATGTGGATGTTTTGAATGTTGCTTATAATATGTTTTCACAGGGAATCAATCCTGAACTGGAAATAGAGCATGTAAATGAGATTATTGAACTCTATGAGAGATGCTGCAAGATACCAATCCATCCTAGACATCCGTATGCGGGTAAATTAGTATTTACTGCTTTCTCCGGATCTCATCAGGATGCGATTAATAAGGGCGTAAAAGCCATGAAGGAAAGAAATAATCAGTATTGGGAAGTTCCTTATCTTCCAATTGATCCTTCTGATATTGGTAGAGAATACGAACCAATCGTGCGTATTAATTCTCAGTCTGGAAAAGGCGGCGTAGCCTTTATTATGGATATTTACTTTGGTTTCAAACTGCCAAAGGCAATGCACAAAGAATTTGCAAATGTAATTCAGAAGTTATCCGAGGTACAGGGTGAGGTTTCACCGGATGAGATTATGAATAAGTTTGCGGAAGAGTATTTGAATCAGAAAGAGCCTCTTCACTTCCGTAAGTTGAAAGTGGATGATCTTAGTGATGAAACAGAAAGTGATTTTGATACAAGAGTTACGGTTACATATACGGATCATGGTGTGGAAAAATCATTCCAGAGTATTGGTAATGGACCAATTGATGCGGTAAAACGTGGTATTGAAGAAAATCTCGGATTCTTTATTAAGATTCTGGATTATAGTGAGCATGCACTTCAGAGTGGTTCTAACTCTCAGGCGGCTGCTTACATCCATCTGTTAGATGCAGAAACAGGACACGTTACATATGGTGTTGGCGTAAGTTCTAACATTACACGTGCATCAGTAAGAGCAATCTTCTCTGCAATGAATCGTTTAGAGTTAGGAAAATAAGTAAAATAGACTAAAACCCGTTCCTAGAGGAGCGGGTTTTAGCGCATAGGAATTTGTTCAAAAGAAAGACCGTAAGTGGTCTGGGGAGAATTGGTAAATGCTATTTAATTCATACATTTTTTTATTATTCTTTTTGCCATTTACCTGGTGTATTTATTACATATTGAATCATTTTAAGTGTTACCGTTTTGCTCAGGGAGCACTTGTGGCAGCATCCTTTGTATTTTATGGATATGAGGACTATCATTTGTGTTTTATCCTTTTAGGAACAATTTTGGTAAACTACCTATTTCATTATCTGTTTTTAGAAAAAATAAAAAGCAGCTGGCTGCGAAAAGGATTATTGATTACAGGAATCTGTGCTAATTTTGGTCTGTTGTTCTATTTTAAATATTTCAATTTTCTCTTGGAAAATCTGAATCGCTTTGCTGGTGGTGATTTTACCATGAAAAATATTATGATGCCTTTGGGAATTAGTTTTTTTACATTTCAGCAGGTGTCTTTTGTGGTAGATAGTTATAAGGGGGGAGTAGAGCGGGTAGATTTTCTGGATTATGCATTGTTCGTTTCTTTTTTTTCACAACTAGTAGCAGGGCCAATTGTTTTGCATGGTGAAATGATTCCGCAATTTAGGGATACATCCAAGAAGAAAATACAGTTTGACAGCCTGATTGCTGGATTAGAGTATTTGATTATTGGATTTGCAAAGAAAGTATTAATTGCCGACCAGTTTGCAAGGATCTGTGATGCAGGTTATGCTGCGCTTGCAGAACTCAATTCTATTAGTGCAGTACTTACTATGCTGGCATTTACTTTACAGATTTATTTTGATTTTAGTGGATATTGTGATATGGCAATTGGTCTTGGTAAGCTATTTAACATAGAGATTCCGTTAAACTTTGATTCGCCATATCGTTCCTTTACTATTGCGGAGTTTTGGAAACGCTGGCATATGACATTAACCCGTTTTTTAACCACTTATTTGTATATTCCTTTGGGCGGTAACCGCAAAGGAAGGATTCGTACTTATATCAATGTGATGATTGTATTTACCTTGAGTGGTTTGTGGCATGGTGCACAATGGACCTTTGTTTTATGGGGGATGCTTCACGGTGTGATGATGGTAATTTACCGTGCTGGGAGAAAAGTATGGGATCGTCTTCCGAAATGGATTTTGTGGTTGTGTACATTCCTCTTTGTTAATGCAGCATGGACTTTTTTCAGAGCAGATTATTTCAGACAGCCATTTCGTTTATTTGGACGTATGATACTAGGTGGAGGCGGCCTGTGCATGGAAAGTATGGTAAATGCCTTTTGTGAAGGTTCTGTATGGATGACACTATTGGGAGCTTTTGTTTCATCTGAGTGGATACCTGCCGTAGGGCAGATTGCATTACTTGTATGGTTTGCAATATGGACCGTGGGCTGTATTTATCTTCCGTCCAGCCATGAGATGGTAAAGAAGCAGAAAAGAAGTACTGCGTATTTTATTTATTTAGGAATCTTATTGGCTTGGTCCTTCATGTGGCTGTCTCAGGTATCCAAATTTATTTATTTTAATTTTTAAGGGTGCAAAAGATGAAGACGAAAAAAGATTTTTTTCGATTATTAGTATGCCTCGGAATTTGTATGGCGGTGTTTGCAATATGGGTTGCAGTAATTGATCCATTTCATCATTACCATGCTCCATGGTTTGGAATGCCCATTGTTTTGGCAGATGGGGTGTATCAGACACCGGGGAATGCGGTTAATTTAGAATATGATAGTGTTATCGTGGGAACTTCCATGACAGAGAATTTTCATGTTTCCTGGTTTGATGAGGAATTAGGATGGAATACCATGAAACTTTGCTATGCTGGTGCCTCCTGTAATGATTTTAAAGCCATTTTGGAATGTGTATATGCAAATGACAGGCAGGTGGACCATATTTTTATGGATCTCAATGATTATCAATTGACGTCGCCGGCGGATGCCTGTTATGTGGAACGGCCAGAGTATTTGTATACGATAAATCCGTTGGATGATTACAGGTACCTTTATAATCATGATGTGTTTGTGAAAGGAATCAGTAGAGTAATATCGGCGGCACATGGAGAACAGAGTAATATTGAGACAGCTTATACATGGGAAGACGAGAATTTATTTGGAAAAGATAAGGTGTTGGAAGCAAGTCTCTTGACAAAGGAAAAATTGTTGGCAGAAAAGGAACAAGTTCTTTCTGAGGAAAATCCAGAAGAAAGGCAGGCTGCTAAGGAGAAGGAAAAAGCAGAATCCCTGCAAAATTGTCAGGAAAATCTGAATCAAATAATTCCTTTTATCCAAGAACATCCGGAAACCGAATACATTATTTTCTTTCCACCATACAGTATGCTTTATTGGGAACAGGTTGTTTTAGCGGATGAACTGGAAGAGAAGATTGCTGTATATACCCATGCGGTTGAGCAACTGCTTCCTTACGAAAATGTGAAAATATACTATTTTCAGGGGGAAGAATTCATTGAAGATTTGGATGAATATAGAGATGCCACCCATCATAAGCCAAAGTACAACCGTTATGTATTCGATTGCGTGAAGGAAGACAAGAACCGCCTGACAGTAGATAACTATCAGGAAGAAATACAGAAAGTATACGAGAAAACCAAGGATTACAATTACGAATCTTTATGGAAGTAAATGAGGACAATGATGTTCTGTAAACAGCCCTATGAAAACGCCGGTACTTGGTGAGGTTCTTTCGAACCTAGTACCTTTGCGTTAGAAGTGGAGCGGGAGCGTGCTGTGACAGAACACATTGTCCTCTTTGGTTGCTTAATTCGAATAACTAAAGGTATCGCCGTCCTGTACAATACAGATCATGGTCTTACCTGTGTTTAAAGTAATTTCTTTTCCATTATCATCATAGTAGCGTGTTGCGCCATAATCAGAAGTCTTTTTCCAATTTACATGAATCCCTTTACCATTAGTGAAATACCAACCGTCACGGGAAGTATCGCTGCACTGGAATGCAAGATAGCCGTTATCATCACGTACTTCGTGGTATGTAAACTGAATCAATACGTTTTTAAACGCCAGTTGTTCATCTGTTGCAGCATCCACATGGGCACCGTTTGATGGCTTTTGGAAACGGTAGTAAAGGTCATCTTCTGCGTTGTATTCAAACCAGGTCTGTGTAACTGGGTATGCATTGCTAAGATCAATCTTTAATGCGTTGACAGCGGAAGAACCATATTCTTCCAAAGTGTTTGGCTTTGCTTTGCTGGCAAACTGAAAGTGGTTATCATCCGAGTAACCAGAACGTGGTGACATTTCATAACCAAGACGCTCGGCTTCATCCGCAATATCTTCACCATTAAAGTAAAGGTTTTGTGGTGCAGAACGGTCACTGCTTCTGAAAAATACACCGGATGGAGCAACCAATGCATTGATGTTGTTGGTGTCTCTTCTGCCGATAACTTCATCGATATAGAAAGGACCACCGGCATGTACATAAATGGCATCCCATTCAAATGCCCAGTATACATAATAGTCACGGCAACTGCGGATATTACCCACACGTTCTAAGTTTGTCCAGTCGCCATAGATAGCCATTAATCGGGTAATTTCACCTTCTACCAGACATTCATATAACACATCTGCTTCAGAAAGGTTATAGTGTGGAAGGGCTGATTTATCATTTGGGACCATGACAGCCAGTGGGCGTAAACCGCCTATTTCTGCGGATACCCATTCGTTGGTTAATCTGCTTCTTACCATACCTTCTTCTGGTGGAATATCTTCGTCTACTACTATATCTGCAGCCTGATCCATAGGTGCAATTTCTTCCGTATTTTCTAAAGTGACTTCTTCTACTATGTTAGATTCTTTTTTGTCATCGCTGCATCCGCATAAAAGAAGGGAAGCGGATATGGAAAGGGCAGCTAGCAAAAGTGCTTTTTTCATAAAATTAAAAAACCTCTCTTTCCGATACCTAATATCCCATGCATTATATCACAAAGTGATGAATCCGTCATGAAAAATAAGGAAAAACTAAGAAACAGCAGAATATTTTACAAAAAAGTTCTAAATGGAAATTTATTGAACCATAGTAAAAAGATGTTATAATAAGAAAAATGAAATCAGACAGTGGCAGACATTGTTACAGAAAGGGTATGGAAATCATATGAAAAAGATCATCATTACAGGCTGTAATGGACAATTAGGAAGAGAAATGAACCGCTTATATGCGGGGAATACAGATATAGAACTGGTAAATACCGATGTGGATGAGTTGGATATTACCAGTATCGATGCCGTTATGAAACTGACAAAAGAGGTGAATCCATATGCAATTATCAACTGTGCAGCGTATACTGCAGTGGATGCCTGCGAGACGAATCAGGATCTGGCATTTAAGGTAAATACGATTGGACCGCGTAATCTTGCTATTGCAGCGAGAGAAACAGGGGCAAAACTGCTTCATGTGTCTACTGACTATGTTTTTGATGGGACAAAAGAGACTTCCTATTATGAGAGTGATCCAATCTGCCCACAGAGCGTTTATGGAAGTACAAAGGCAGAAGCCGAAAAAATGGTACAGCAGATGGTGGACCGTTATTTTATCCTTCGTACGGCATGGTTATATGGAGATGGTAAAAATTTTGCAAAGACCATGCTCCGTCTTTCAGAAACAAACGATATGGTAAAAGTAGTAGGTGACCAGTATGGAACTCCGACCAGTGCATACGAACTGGCAAAGGGAATTGATTCTTTACTGTTTACGGATAATTACGGTTTATTCCATGCTACCTGTGAAGGCAGCTGTAACTGGGCTGAGTTTGCAGCAGAGATTTTCCGTTTAGCTGGAAAAGATACTAAAGTACAGGCAATTACAACTGCAGAATACGGCGCTCCGGCTAACCGTCCGGCACATTCTGTTTTGGAAAATTATATGTTTAAGATGACAAACGGTTATCTATTTGCAGACTGGCATGATGCCATTGAGAAATATTTGAAAGAACTGAACGCATAGGAGTATGCTTGTGAAAAATAAAAAGATTTTTCTTCCCTGTATGATCTTATTATTGATTGTACAATTGTGTGTAGCATTTTATTTCTGCATACAGAAGCAGGGATTTCATTATGATGAATATTATTCGTATTATTCGTCCAATGTAACGAATGGTTTACGGCCAACGGATATGGAATGGAAGGACATAGCAGAGATCCGCAGTGAATTTATGGCACTTGAGGGAGAAGGACTTGCTTTTGGGACGGTAAAACTCATGCAGTCCTGGGATGTGCATCCGCCTCTTTATTATTATTTCCTGCGTACAGTATGTGTGCTGACGGCGGGTATATTTTCAAAATGGCAGGGGCTATCAATTAATCTTCTTTTTTTTGTGTTATCATGGCTGACGCTTGCTGCGATTACAAAGGAGTTGACGGGAAATGATAAAAAGAAAATAGTGGTTGTCTGTACTTTGTTTGGTTTCTCACCAGCAATATTTTCGGGAATTACGTTTATCCGTATGTATATGATGCTGACCTTTGCCTGTCTGCTTATACTGTATGTGCATATCCGTGCTGTTGTGAGGGAAAAATTATCCTTTGGTAGTTTTTATCTGCCGGTGCTTTTGCTTTCTTTTGTGGGATTTCAGATTCATTATTACTTTGCGGTGTTCTTGTTCTTTGTAGCAACAGCGGTGTCATTATATCTGTTTTTCCATAAGGAGACGAGAAAGAGATCTTTTGTCTATGCGGTATCGGTATTACTTGGCATGTTTCTGTCAGTGGCAGTATATCCGTCGTGCTTAAGTCATATTTTCAGAGGCTACCGTGGGACAGAAGCGCAGGGTGCCTTTTTCGATATGAGCAATATAGGTCAGAGATTGGATTTCTTTTTTGATTTGACGAATGAATATGCGTTTGGTGGGATGTTGGTTATACTGGTACTTGTGATGATTCTACTGGGATTGACGTGGAAAGTAAGGAGTAATGCACTTGTTATTCAGAAACAGTTGGTTGCTTCTGATAAGGATGTTCAAAATAGTAAACATTCAAAAGTACAGTGGCCGCCGGAAAAAAGAGCACTCATGCTGACTGTTATTGTGACCATGGGATATTTCTTAGTGGTTGCCAAAACTGCTTTGTTAAATGCAGAAGAAGCCATCCGCTATGAGATGCCTATTTATGGACTGTTAATCTTATTAGTTGTAATATGCCTTGATAAACAGGTAGTTGTTTTTACAACAGAAAAAAATAAAAAAGGTATTCAGGTTGCTTTCTTAGCATTAATGGGATTAACTCTTGCAGGACAGATATATGGTCTTACGCAAAATAAGGTGTGCTTTTTGTATCCGCAGGATGCGCAGAATGTAGCATGGGCAAAAGAGCATCATAATGAAGATGTTGTTTATATTTACAGTCCTGTTAATCAATGGATGATATGGGATGAGTCTGAGGAGTTGATGCAGTATGATCAGATTTATTTTATAAGCAGTGGACAGGAAAATGTAGTATCGGATGAAAGATTGTCAGAAACAGATCATGTGTATGTGTATAAGATGCGTGGAGAAGAGGCTGATGATGTTTTTGATAAAATAATTATGGAAAATGGTGGATTTGGAGATATTAAATTAATCAGGGAATTATTGTATTGTGATTTGTATGAGCTTGAAAGATAAAACTGTTATAAAAAGAATCATAGAAAGTTATCTGATTGCCTTTGCACTCATGAATGTGTGTGGAAAAGAGACAACAGATATTTTTACCCTTCTCTTTTTCGGAGTGGCATTTTGGATGCTCGGTAGACGTGCAAAAGCAGAGGCCAAAAAGGATGTGGTACTTAGTGTCATTACGTCAGGCTTGTTTACCCTGTTTTATGTTATGGGAACCTGGCAGACTTTAACCGGCGGTCTTACGAATAAGTTATTTTTAGTGTTTTATTTTGGCTGCACGATTGCCGGTTTGTTTTCCTTGTTTTATGAAGTGGTCCTATTTGTTCTAGTAAATAGTACAAAAGTGATACTGTTTGAAGGAAAAAAAGTATTTCCTGTTAAATGGTTTTGGGTCACGGCGGGGATACTTTTTCTGTGTATGATCCCATTTCTGCTGATCAATTTTCCGGCAGTTATGACACCGGATAGTCTCAGCCAGTACCGTCAGACCATTGGAACACAACATTACAGTGACCATCATCCATGGGCACATACCATGGTGTTTGCCTTTTTTTATCATATTGGCTTTTTTATTACAGGGGATACTTATTCAGCTATTGCATTTTACACAGTGGCACAGATGATTTTGGTTTCTCTTTGTATCGCTTATGTGTGGGCAACGCTGTATGAAATGGGATTAAAAAAAGGATATTGCGTGGCAGGGATTCTTTTATTTGTTATTTGTCCATATAATTTAGTTTACAGTGTGACCATTTGGAAGGATATTCTGTTTTCTATGTCCATTTTGGTGCTGACGGTGACGTTGTTCCGTTTATATGAACAGTTAAAAGATGGGCAAAAAGGAAGCATAAGAGACTGGGGTTTATATGGTCTTAGCGCATTTGCTATGTGTTTGCTGCGCCACAATGGTTTGTATGGTTTTGTGGCAGCAGTGGTAATTCTGCTTATTATGTTTCGGAAAAATGTGAGGAACATTCTTTTTATTACGATTGGTGTTTTAGCAGTCTGCATGATTATCAAAAGACCAGTTATGAGTGCTATGGATGTGACACCGGGGCAGTTTGTGTTTAAACTCTGTATTCCGTTGCAGCAGGTGTGCCGTGTGGTAGCACAAGAACTTCCATTGGAAGAAGAGGAAATGGCATTGATTGAAAAGATTGGTGATGTTTCCTATGTGGTAGAAAATTATGAAGGCGGTTGTGCTGATTATATGACCGGCTGGGTGTCAGCAGGTAATCAGGATTATCTGATCGATCATAAAGGCGAATATTTAAAACTATGGATTGATTTGGGGCTGCGTTATCCGGGAGAATACGTTCAGGCATTTATTGACCAAACGAAGGGATATTGGTATCCTATGGCACCGCAACAGACCGTGTTTTGGGGCATTACCCAGCATGAAACAGGCCTGGTCAGCCAAGCGGTGTTAGAAGGTCCGGTTGTTCTTAAAATATGTGAGATTTTGACCAAACTGTATACGATCTTTCCATTATACGGTATTTTATACAGTATGGGCGCTATGTTCTGGCTTTTGATTTTATGCGGTGTTGTGGCAATCCGAAACCGCCGGTACTCTGTAGTAGGAATGTGCCAGCCGGTATTTTGGGTCACGGTAACCCTTTTCTTAGCAACGCCGCTTGTAGCGGATCTTCGTTATAATTATCCGCTGATGCTTACCATGCCATGTATTTTGACGGTTACTTTTTACGGTAAGAATGAGACGGAATATTGACCTTTTTAAGGGAAATAACGTATATTAGATAATAATACGTGATACATGAGAGGTATAAAAATGAAAAATATAGCAATGATCACCGGTGTAACCGGCCAAGATGGCTCTTATTTAGCAGAGTTTTTATTAGAAAAAGGATATGAAGTACATGGTCTGATCCGCCGTCATAGTATTGAAGCAACGGATCGAATTGATCATTTGATTTCTTCATCTTATTATAATGTGAAATTTTTCTTACATTATGCAGATACAACAGACTCCAGCAATATGATTCGTCTGGTTTCTGAAATCAAGCCAACAGAAGTGTATAATCTTGCGGCACAGTCCCATGTTGGTATTTCTTTTGAAGTGCCGGAATACACAGCGGATGCAACAGGAACCTCCACTTTGAAATTATTAGAGGCAATCCGTTTATTTGGCGGTCCATGCCGTTTTTATCAGGCGTCTACTTCTGAATTATTTGGTGGTCTTCCTGAGACAGCTCCTCAGAGTGAAAAAACACCATTCTATCCAAAGAGTCCATACGGTGTTGCGAAATTGTACTCTTACTGGATTACGGTAAACTATAGAGAATCCTATAATATGTTTGCATGTAATGGTATTCTGTTCAATCACGAATCACCAAGACGAGGTGAAAATTTCGTAACGAGAAAGATTACACTCGCAATTGCAAATATTATGGCCGGCAAACAGGAAAAACTTTCCCTTGGAAATATGAATGCAAAGCGTGACTGGGGATTTGCAGGTGATTATGTAGAAGGTATGTGGCTGATGCTTCAGCAGGACAAGCCAGGTGATTATGTACTTGCAACAAACGAGACTCATACTGTGCGTGAATTTGTAGAAGCAGCATTCAAAGAACTTGGAATCAAGATCCGCTGGGAAGGAACTGGTGTGAGTGAAAAGGGTTATGACGATGCTACTGGAAGATTATTAGTAGATGTAAATCCACAGTTCTACCGTCCTGCAGAAGTAGAGTTCCTTTGGGGTGACTGTACAAAGGCAGAAACAGAACTTGGCTGGAAACGCCGCGTTGGATTTGAAGGATTGGTAGCCATGATGATGGATTCTGATATGAAGGCAGTCTGTGGCTACGGATGTGAAGAGTATAAAAACAGGAAATAAATTTATATGGCAATGGTTTTGATTAATTGGCTCTATATTGCAGTTACTACGTTTTTGGCGGGGTATGGCGTATTGGGCCTTTTTGCCCGTTTATTTGGTTATAGGATCAGGCATACAATTTCTTATTTATTAGCAGGATTAGCAGTTGTTACGGTATATGCACAGTTTTTCAGCCTGCTTGGAGGAGTGTCCACAGGTGCAAATCTGTTCTTACTGACAGGATGTCTTGCCGTGGCTATAGGGTGCCGTAAATCACTGGGTGAATTTGGGGCAGAAGAGATTGCAAAATTAAATAAAGAAAAATGGAAATATGGTGTCTATGCATTTCTGATAATCTTGATGGCATATGGAACATCCAGAGGCTATATGCATTTCGATACGAGCCTGTATCATGCTCAGAGTATCCGGTGGATTGAAGAGTTTGGAGTGGTGCCTGGGCTTGCGAATATTCAGGCAAGGTTTGGTTATAACAGCGCGGCATTTCCACTTACAGCTTTATACAGTATGAAGGGCGTGTTTGGGCAGTCGCTTCATACGACAGCAGGATATTTTGCTTTGCTTGGTTCAGTATTTGCACTTGATTTGTATAAGGTGTTTGCTGAAAAAAGAATCCGGCTTTCAGATTTTGTAAGATTGGGACTGGTATTTTATCTGAGTGTTATTTTCTCTGAGATGATGTCACCAGCCTCCGATTATTATGCACAGATTTTATTATTTATCATTCTCATCCTATGGTTGGAAGAAGATGATTACCAAACTGCTATGGGGCTTCAGAACCCGGTGCCGTATGGGCTGATTTGTGTGTTGATTGTGTATGCGGTAACCATTAAGTTCTCAGTGGCAGTTTTGCTGTTGTTTGTGCTAAAACCAGCCGTAATGTTGATAAGGAGCAGGGCAGGAAAGCAGATTGGTATTTTTTTTGCAAGTGGACTTTTGACAGCACTGCCGTTTTTTATCCGTAATGTAATCATATCAGGGTGGCTGGTATATCCTTTTGTAGGTATCGATTTATTTAATGTGGACTGGAAAATTCCAAAATGGCAGGTGGAGTTTGATTCTACGGAAATCGGTGTATACGGAAAAGGATTGAATGATGTAAGTAAGCAAAATGCTCCGCTTGCAGAGTGGGTGCCTGCCTGGTTTGAGAATTTAAAAGCATTGGAAAAAGTTTTTATTTTACTGACAGTTGCAGCGGTTTTGGCAGGAGTTGTTTATCTGGTATGTTATATGGCTGTAATAATGAAATCACGGATAAAATGCAGAATGCAAAATGGCTTAGGTAATGAGAAGATGCTATGGAACAATGCATTGAATTTTCCGCTGGAATTTTTAGTATTTGTGGCGTCTACTATCTTCTGGTTTGTATCAGCACCGCTTGTAAGATATGGTTATGCTTATGTAACAGTAGTTCCGTTGCTTACTTTTGGTTATTTGTTTTTAAGGTTAATGGAAAAAGAGATAGTCAGAGCTTACAGAAAAGCGGTTTATGCAGTATTTTGTCTGGCAGTAATTGGTTTTCTTTTTACACGGATAACAGGACTAGGAAATGATATTGCAAGGACTTGGAAGGAGCCTTATTATTTGTCTCAGATGGATTATATTGACGGAGAGGCTAATACACGGGTCGTAGATGGTATTACATTTTATGTGCCGGAAGAATTAGGACATATTGGCTATGAAAAATTTCCTTCTTCCATGTTTGCCCTTCCATTTGAATTGAGGGGCGAGTCTATAGAGGATGGATTTAGGCAGCTTCCTTTGGAATAAAACAGGAAGTATAATAAAGCGTATGAGAGAAAGGAAAGGATTTTATGAGTACGATTGCGAAAAATGACAAAATATATGTGGCAGGACACAGAGGGTTGGTAGGAAGTGCCATTGTCCGCTCTTTAAAAAGACAGGGGTACACAAACATCATTGGAAGAACCCATAAGGAACTGGATTTGACAAATCAGGCAGATGTGATTCAATTCTTTGAACAGGAGAGACCGGATGTTGTGGTGCTGGCAGCAGCAAAGGTGGGTGGCATCAATGCAAATCAGACCATGCCAGCAGAATTTGCTTATGAAAATATGCAGATTCAGTGTAATGTAATCAAATGCTGTCATGACTATAAGGTAAAAAAATTATTGTTCTTAGGAAGTACTTGTATTTATCCGAAGATGGCACCACAGCCAATTCCGGAGGATGCCCTTTTAACAGGACTTCTGGAGCAGACAAATGAAGCGTATGCGATTGCAAAGATTTCAGGACTTTTGATGTGCAAATATTTTAAAGAGCAGTATGGAGATGATTTTATCAGTTGTATGCCTACGAACCTTTATGGTCCATACGATAATTATGATCTCGAAAATTCGCATGTAATGCCGGCTATGATCCGTAAATTCCACGAAGCAAAGGTGAATGGAAAAGAAAGCGTGGAATTATGGGGAACAGGATCTCCATTACGTGAGTTCTTATATTCCGATGATATGGCGGATGCCTGTGTATTTTTATTGGAAAATTACAGTGGATGGCAGCATGTAAATATTGGTACTGGTAAAGAAGTGACCATCAAGGAATTGGCAGAGACTGTTAAGAAATGTGTGGGATTTGAAGGCGAAATAGTGTGGAATACAGATATGCCGGATGGAACACCACGAAAATTGACAAATGTGGACAAACTTCATGAACTGGGCTGGACGCATAAGGTTGACTTGGAAGAAGGTGTACAGTTAGCCTATGACTGGTTTAAAGAGAATATAGATGGAGCGAGATTATAGTATGAAAACATATGGTGTGATTATGGCAGGTGGCGGCGGAACCCGTTTCTGGCCTCTTTCCCGCAAAGCAAAGCCAAAACAGTTTTTAAATCTTTCGGGGAAGGACACGATGGTAATGGATACCATCAAACGTCTTTGCCGTGTTGCGGATAAAGAAGATATTTTTGTTGTGACAGGAGAAAGTTTTGTGGCTTCTACAGCAGAAGAGACAAAGGAAATCCTGCGTGCAGATCATATCCTGGGAGAACCGGCAGCACGTAATACCGCAGCATGCATTGGCTATGCTGCTATGGAGATTGTAAAAAAATATGGCGATGGTGTTATGTGTGTGGCAGCATCCGATCATTTTATCCGGGATGAAGAGGAATACGAAAGAGTTATTAAAACGGCGGCTGCTTTAGCAGAAGAAAAAAATGCCCTTGTGACAATTGGAATCAAACCAACCTTTCCGTCCACTGGATATGGTTACATCCGCAGTAATCGTGAGGTGCAGGCAGACTATTACGAAGTGGAAGAATTTGTAGAAAAACCTAATTTAGAAACGGCAGAGGAGTATTTAGCATCTGGTCAGTATGCTTGGAACAGTGGTATGTTTGTGTGGAAAGCATCCGTGATTCTTTCCTATTTTGAAAAACTACTTCCGGATATTTACGAATGTCTTGTAAGGATTGGTGATGCCATGGGAACGGATTGTGAAAAGCAGGTGATTCAGGAAGTGTATCCTGTCATTCCTAAGATTTCTGTAGACTATGGCATTATGGAGCGTGCCAAAGGTGTCCTTATGGTAGAAGGTGACTTTGGCTGGAATGATGTGGGAAGCTTTGATGCATTGGAAGAAATCTATGAAAAAGACGAAAAAGGTAACGTAGTTCTTGCAAACGGATGCCTTTTAGACACAACTGGATGTATTTTATATGGCGATGGCGAAAAACTCATCGCTACATTAGGAGTAGAAGATTTAGTGATAGCACAAACTAAAGATATTATTTTAGTCTGTGACAAAAAACGAGCGCAGGACATTAAGTTAATTCCGGAAGAACTCGCCAAAACGGACCGCGAGAACTTCTGTTAATCCTCTTTCTCCGACAAAGCGTATTCTCATGCCGAAAAATGCCGGATTTTTACGAAGAGATCCATTTGGCTTGTCCCGTATGAACGTGGTATCCTAGTTAAGTAATCGCAGAAAGATACATAGGATGGAGGAAAAACGTGAAACGGGAACAATACGTGACAGACATTATGCTGGATTTGGGAGTACCCGCACACCTGCGCGGCTATCGATATCTAAGAGAAGCAGTGCTCATGTCCATGGAGGATATGGAACTGGTAGGAAGCGTAACAAAACTCCTATATCCGGAAATTGCAAAGAAATTTCATGCCACAGACCAAAAAGTGGAGAGGGGAATCCGTAATGCCATAGAGGTATCCTGGATGAGGGGCAATAGAGACACCTTTATAGAGATTTTTGGGTATTCTTCGGAGGATGGTCATAACCGGCCGACAAACAGCGAATACATAGCCAGATTGGCGGATAAAGTTCGTTTGGACTTTCGTGAGTAAGTGTGGTAAAATATACTCCTATAGTTGGAGGAGTTATGAATATTTTCGGTGCTATATTTTTTATGATGCTGCCTTATATGGCAGGATATAGTTGTAAAAGTATTTTAAGATGGAAAGAGACGAATCAAATTGAAACATATTTGATTGGTTTCTTTTTTCTTTTTTTCCTGCAGGCGGTGGTTTTTATTCCATTTGTATGGCTGGGAAAGAGCCTTACTGATGCAGTGGGAATTCTGTATCTAATCGTACTTATTTTAGCTTTATTGTTTGTTTTTTCTATGGTGGGTGCTTTTATAAAAAAACGTAAAAGTGAAGTGGAGCCAATAACCAAGTCTCCATGGAAGAAAACCGACAGAGCGTATTTTTTATTGATGATATTTGTGTTTTTATTAATTCTTCTGCGCATGGCGATGGGAATGGATCTCTTGCGTGAGGATATTGTTCTGGAGACGGTTTTATCTACGATTCAGTCGGATTCCTTATTTGTGACCCATCCTCTTACAGGAAGGATAATGGAAGCTGGTATGATTTCATCTAAGAAAATCATTACCCTGCCGTTGTTTTACGCAGGTGTTGTCAGGATGACTGGTATGGATGCGGGGGTATTCCTTTATTTTGTTATGGGAGTGGTGACCCTGTTGTGTGCATATTATGCAAACTCACTATTATTTTCGCAGATGTCATCCAGCACACGCTCTAAGTTATATATTTTTCGGATAATATTTGGCTTGTTGATTTTATCGGGTGATTATGATGTCAATGTAATCTCCTATAAATTGTTATATCAGGGATACGAAGGAAGTACGATTTGTTTTGGTGTAATTTTGCCGTATCTGTTGTATTTGATTGCAGCTTGGTATAAAAAAGAATCGGAAGAGGAAAAAAATACATTGGGCAGCCGCTTGATGTATCTGACAAAGATTGTAATGGGACTTGCTGTTTCGGTATTGATTACAGGTTTAGGAACCGGATTTGTGTTCTTATTCATGGCGATGGTCATTGCTGGTATCTGTTGTCTCTTAAAATCCATTAAGGAGGTAAGAGAATGCAGGGAATCTTAAGTACAATGTTATCGGTATACGATGAGGTAAGAGCGAATGGATCCTATTTCATTCTGATGCTTGCTGCTTTATATGTGTTATACCGGGTGAATGCAAAGAAGAACCAATGGGCTATTTATTATGCGTTGTTTGGTTTGGTATTAGTATGTGCGAATCCCATATTGGTTTTCATTCTTTCTAAGGCTTTTCCGGTATTAGGTTCGTATACACCGTTTCTGCTTTTTGTGCCGGTGTTGTTTTACATCCCATTTGCAGTGGCAGAAATCTATGAAAAAATATATGACAATAAACAGGCTGCAATGCTTCTAATTGTACTTGCAGTCGTAATTGGTATTTCTGGTAATTTGTATGGATTGTATCAGGGTGATACTGTGTCTGCAGATCGTTATGGAAAAGCACAGAAAGCGGTTATCGAACAGATTCGGAAAGAACAGCCGATGCTTGTAGCGGCGGATGAATCATTGATTCCGTTTTTACGAATAAAGGCACCGGAAGTCCAGTTACTTTATGGCAGGGATTTGTATCAGCCGGGTATGGATTTGGGTATCATAGATGTATACGGAGAAGAATTGCTGCACTTTTATGAAGCAATGAAAAACCCGGAAGATACTTTGGAAGATATTTTAGCAACAGCAGATATGTATGGCTGTGATATGGTAGTGATATCATCCTTTGAAAATGCACCAGCAAGGCAAGGGCATTTTACAAAAACAGCGGACGCGGGTGCATATATTGTGTATTCCGTGCAATAGGAGGAGTTGACACATGGCATTATTGAGTGTGATCGTACCGTGCTATAATGAAGAAGAAAACGTCCATTATTTTTATGAAGAATTGCTTAAAAATCAGTCCTTCTTCGATGAAAAAGAACTGGATGTAGAGATTATATATGTGGATGATGGTTCTAAAGACGGAACTGTACCAGAAGTAAAAAAGTTAGCAGAAAAGGATAAACGTATAAAAATGGTTTCTTTTTCCCGTAACTTTGGAAAAGAAGCAGCTATTTATGCAGGATTTCAGAAGGCTAAGGGTGATTTTGTGGTTATGATGGATGCGGATTTGCAGGATCCGCCATCTCTTCTGCCAGAAATGTTTTCCTATATTGAACAAGGATATGATTCTGTAGCAACCAGACGAGTTTCCCGTAAAGGTGAACCACCAATCCGATCTTTCTTTGCCAGAATGTTCTATAAACTGATGAACAAGATCAGCAAAGCGGATATTGTGGACGGAGCCAGAGACTATCGTCTAATGACCCGCCAGGTAGTGGATTCTATTTTAGCCATGGGTGAATATAACCGTTTCAGCAAGGGTATTTTTGGCTGGGTAGGATATGAGACCAAATGGATTGAATATGAAAATATTGAACGTGCCTACGGAGAGACAAAATGGTCTTTTTGGAAGTTGTTTATTTATTCCATCGAAGGCATTACAGCATTTAGCACTGTGCCCCTTGCAATTGCATCAATTATGGGAGTACTGTTCTGTGCCATTGCTTTTATTATGATTCTGTTTATTTTGATTCGTTCTTTGGTATGGACCGATCCCGTAGGCGGCTGGCCGTCTTTAGTATGTATTATCTGCATGGTAAGCGGAGTGCAGTTATTCTGTTTGGGGATTGTTGGGCAATATTTGTCTAAGACATACTTAGAGGTTAAGAAACGCCCAATCTACTTAGTGAAGGAAGAGATATAATGGCAACTATCAGTGTTGTGGTTCCCGTGTATAACGCGGAAAAATATATTGAGCAAACCATTACTATGGTACAAAGGCAGACCTATACTGACTGGGAATTGATTCTGGTGGAAGACTGCTCAAAGGATGCGTCCCGTGAAGTTTTGCAAAGATTGGAGAAGGAATTGAATGATTCCCGTATCCGGGTGATATATAAAGAAAAGAATGAAGGTGCGGCCAAAGCACGTAATACAGGTGTAGCGGAGGCTTCTGGAAAATATCTGGCGTTTTTAGATGCGGATGATATTTGGAAAGAGACGAAATTAGAAAAAGAACTTGCATTTATGAAAGAAAAGGATGCAGCCTTTGTTTTTACCGCCTATGAATTTGGTGACGAAAAGGGAAATGGCACTGGAAAATTTGTAAATGTACCAGCAACTTTGTCTTATAAACAGGCTCTGTCCCGCACGGTTATTTTTACCAGCACAACGTTGTTTGATTTGAATAAACTGGATAGAGCATTGGTAACTATGCCGGAGGTTCCCAGCGAAGATAGTGCTACCTGGTGGCAGATTTTAAGAGCTGGTTATACGGCTTACGGATATCAGGAGGTGACGACTATCTACCGCCGTCCTCCTAAGTCTTTATCCTCTAACAAAGGAAAAGCAATCCAGAGAATCTGGTATTTATATCGAAAAGTGGAAAGACTGTCATTACCGGTAAGTGTGTGTTGTTTTATTGGCTGGGCAGTAAGAGCTACGCTAAGAAGACTATAATTTACCATAAGAGACGCTTGCAAAGCCAGTGTCTCGTTGGTTACTCTCGGAGGAAATATTGTGAGTAAGAAAGAATCATTAAAAAGAGCAATTATATTATGTTTATCCTTTTTAGGGCTGTTAATACATGTGGCAATCTATGCTTATACTTGGCTGGAAGTATACCATATGAAATTGGTGTGGCATAACAAATTTACATTCAGAGGTCATTTGTTAATGATCTTTGTATATTTTGTGTTACTGCTGTTTTTCTCCACTACCTATGGAGGGATGAAGATTGGCTATTTAAAGCCATGGGATGTATTCTTTTCACAGGTATTTGCTTTGGTATGTGTTGGAGTAATTTCTTATTTTCAAATATCGTTAATGGAAGTACGAATGGTGCATATACCGCCAATTGTAAAGATGATTGCTGTGCAAATGGTTTTTGCGGGGATATGGACGTATTTGTGTAATCGATGTTACCGGCTGTTTTTCCCGCCGAGAAAATTGTTATTGATTCATGGGGATCATTCAATAGAAAGTATTTTAAATAAATTTGCGAGCCGTAAGGATAAGTACCAGATTAAAGAATGTATGCATATGAGTGAAGGGGTGGACAAACTTCTTTTACACGCGCAGAAGGATGGTTTTGACGGGGTAGTAATATGGGATGTTCCAACCTCTGTCAGAAACAAGTTATTAAAGGTATTTTACAGCCGCAATATCCGCGTGTATATGATGCCGAAGATCTCAGATGTTATTGTGAAAGGTTCGGATCAGCTGCATTTATTTGATACGCCGATTTTACTTACAAGGGAATATTCTTTAAAAGTAGAGCAGCGTTTTGTTAAACGTATGATCGACATCGTGTGTTCCTTAATTTTAATGATTATTGCATCACCAATTATGTTGATTACTGCTATTGTAATCAAATTATATGATGGTGGTCCGGTTTTGTACAAGCAGGTGCGCTGTACTATTCATGAAAAAGAATTCTATATTTTAAAATTCCGCAGTATGCGTACGGATGCGGAAAAAGATGGCGTTGCCAGACTGGCATCAAAAAATGATTCCCGTATTACGCCAATTGGTAAATTTATCCGTGCGGTGCGTATTGATGAACTTCCGCAGCTAATCAATATCTTAAAGGGTGAAATGTCTTTTATCGGACCAAGACCCGAAAGACCGGAAATTATCAAGCAGTATATGGAGGAGATGCCGGAATTTGCTTTCCGTATGAAGGTTAAGGCGGGACTCGCGGGATATGCGCAGGTATATGGAAAATACAATACGACTCCATATGATAAATTAAAATTGGATCTTTCTTATATTGAGAATTATTCTGTATGGCTGGATATTAAGTTAATGCTTTTAACTTTAAAAATCTTATTAAGCCCGGAGAGTACAGAAGGTATTGATCAGAATCAGGTAACTGCTATGAAGAAAGAAGCAAACGAGGATTCAAAATAAATGGAAAAAGAAAACGGTTATATGCAGCAGCAGATAAACTGGAAGAAAATCTGGCTGTTATATTGGGAGCGGATTTGGCTGATTATTACGCTGACAGCATCGTGCGCAGCAATTGCGGCAGGGATTTATCAGGTAGTCCGTGCTTTAAACAGTGAAGGTCAGTTTTATCGTGTCAGCAGTGATTACTATTTACATTTTAATTTAGAAGATTATCCAGACGGTGTGCATAATTATAATGCCTACACATGGGATACGATCCTTCGGGATGATCCTTTTGTAGATGCGGCATTGGAGGTTTTACCCGATGATTATACAAAAGAAGAAATCAAAGCCAGTGTTACCGGTGAGATGTTAGGCGACTATCGAATTTTAACGGTGTATTCCACTCATTTAGTACCGGAAAGAGCAGAAGCCATTGCACGTGCGTATACCCACAGTTTGGAAACTTTTCCTGATAAAGTAAATCTTTTCCATAAAATTGAAATATGGAGTATGGAAGACTGTGTGCCTGTTGTAGAAAAAAATCTGACACCGAACATAGCGGTGATTGGTGCAGTAATCGGATTTGTTTTAGCACTCATCCTATGCTCCATCCACTACATTTTAGATGACTCCATTTATGTGGAAACAGACTTTACATCCCGCTTCAACATTCCTTTTCTAGGCATGCTGACCCGTAGTGGTTCCAACTTATGCAAACAAGAACTGGAAGCCAACTTAAACTATCTGCTAAAAGAAAGTGGAGGTTATTACCTTGCATTCGCAGCTATGGGCAATAGCACGGATAAATATACAACGGAAGAAAAACAGAAACTTCTTTTGGATGAAATAAAAACTCTTTGTAACAGTATAGAAGGAAGTCTCTCGTTACAGGGAGATGACTTGAACGCTCTTAGAGCAAGCAATGGAGCTATCCTCATGATCCCATGGGGAAACAAAAATGGTCGGGTAATCGAAAAAATTCTTTCGTTTTTAGAAAAACAAGACTGCAAAATATCGGGCGTTATCGTCTACGACGCTGACGACAAATTTTTGAAAAAATATTATAGCATAAAAAATAAATAGTATCTAAAAGTACAGATGTTAATGTGGTGATACATTTTAAAATACGATAATCTATATGGCACTAGAACTTCACAACTTCATACGCAGGTGCTTTGAAGCCGTCGGTACTTAGACGCCGTTCTGTGGCGTCTTATGTACCGCTACGAGCTGCAAGCAACACAATAAATTGTGTCGCGAGAGCGTGCCTGCATGAAGTGTGAAGTTCCATGTGCCGTGGGATTGTGGAATGAAAGGAGTCCCATGACCATACAAACCTTGGTATCCTGCGTAAAACAGAATATGGAAACCATCGCGGAGAAAATGAACCTCCAGACTGATGCGATTGTGATTAACCAGTGCGATACAAATGGATATCTGGAGTACGAGCATCGGGGCCACAAAATCTGCTGCTACAGTTTTGCGGAAAAAGGAGTGGGCTTATCACGGAATAATGCTCTTCTTCGTGCTACAGCAGATATCGTTTTATTTTCGGATGAAGACATTGTGTATGAAGACGGATATGCGCAGAAAATCATGGAGCAGTTTGAAAAGCATCCGGATAAAGATTTTCTTTTATTTAATATGAATGTAACTGAGGATCGGGCCACTTACCATACAGAAACAGAAACCAATGTAAAATGGTATAACTGTGGCAGGTATCCAACCTATAGCTTTGCTATCCGCAGGGAGAAACTTCATAGATCCAACGTGACCTTTTCTTTACTGTTTGGAGGCGGTGCAAAATACAGCAATGGAGAAGACAGTATTTTTATCCGGGATTGCTTGAAAAAAGGAATGAAGGCTATGGCAGTTCCGGTAACGATTGGAAATGAAGTGCCAAGACCGTCCACGTGGTTTAACGGTTATAACGAAAAATTCTTTTTTGACAGAGGTGTTTTGTATCAATATTTATATGGTTGTATGGCAGCTCCTTTTGCCCTTCGGTTTTTGATTAAACATAGAGATATCATGTTTAAAGAGGAATATCCGATTTCCATGAAACAGGCATATTCTTTGATGAAAAATGGATTTCGGGAATTTTAGGAGATTATAATGATTTTATATATTGTAGTAACGGCAGTGACGATTCTGCTGTCGTATTTTGTCTGTCAGAAACAGGCATTAACTACATATGGAACGACAAGGAGACAGGCCCTTAGCTGGGTGTGTCTCATTGCTGTTTTTAATATTCTTTTTTTGCTGTCCGCGCTGCGTGGGGAAGTGGGAAATGATTATAAAACCTATGCGGTTACGTTTCATGAGGTCTGGGTAAACGGCTATGTGGTAACGGAGCCCGGATTTAATTATCTGATAAAAATAATTTACACGATACTTGGACATGAAAATTATATTGCGGTGTTTGCGGTATTTGCATTTGCAACCATTGCCGTGTTTGTGAAAACATTTCATGAAGATAGTGACAGCTTCTTCTTATCCATGTTTTTGTTTATGACACTTGGCTTGTATTTCCGTACCTTTAATACGGTGCGCTATTATTTTATTCTAGCGGTGGCGCTGTTCTCGATCCGGTATGTGGCGCGTAAACAGTATATAAAATTTATTCTGTTGATTGCTGCGGCGGCATTTTTTCATAAATCCGTGCTTGTAGTAATACCATTGTATCTGCTTGCATTTTACCTTAAAAAGAAATGGCAGTATGCTTTGGTATTCATAGGAAGCTTCGCGGTCTTTTTGGGAAAAGATCTTGTTATGTGGATTGCGGTTAAATTATATCCCTCCTATGAAAATACCAGCTATTTAAATGGAGGAGGAAACATTTTAAGTAACCTGCCCAATATTGGCAGATGTATCTTAGTGCTGTTTTTGTGCATCTGTTTTTATAAAGCAGTAATTAAAGATAATGATCGTAACCGTATCTGCTTTAATTTAAACATAATGGCAATTTTGTTATATGTGTGCGGTTATTATATCCCATTGCTGGATCGTTTCAGCTACTATTTGATGGTGCCGCATTTGTTATTGGTACCAGCGGTAATCACTAAGATACCGGATGTTAAAAAGAAAAAATGGATTACGATGGTTACCATTGGAATTGGATTATTCTATTTTTTCTATTTTTTGAAAACCGCATCTGATGAGGCGGTTCGTGTACTGCCCTATAAGACATGGATTATAGATGGAATGAAGGAATATCTTTATGCAAATGAAGTTCTTTAGTATTATTGTTGTTTCCCTGAATCCGGGAGAACGTTTGAAACAAACGCTTAGCAGTATTCTGGATCAAACATTTTCAGATTATGAGGTCATCATAAAGGATGGCGGTTCGAAGGATGGTTCTCTGAATTTTTTAACAGAGGAAGGTATCTTGGAAAAGTATCCACAGATTCGTTTGATCACACAGCCGGATAAAAGTATTTACGATGGAATGAATCAGGCAGTGTCCTATGTGAATGGAAAATATGTACAGTTTTTAAATTGCGGAGATCTCTTTTTTGATAAAGAAGTCTTGCAAAAAACTGCGGATTATATAGAAGAACAGAAAAAAACAGCTGGTGTTGCCAGCACCGATCATGAATTTCAGACACCAGCCATTTTTTATGGAAATCAATTCAATCTGCTGCAAAACAGTATTGTGACTTCTGCACCGCAGATCAATGATTTTACCTGTTACCGGAATGTGCCTTGTCATCAGGTGTGTTTTTATGACAGACGTTTGTTTGTAAAACGGGCATATCTGCCTGAGTATACGGTTCGTGCGGATTATGAACATTTTTTATTTTGTATTTATGAGGAAAGAGCTCGTGCTTATTCTATGCCGGTTACGGTATGTGTATACGAAGGCGGCGGTTATTCGGAAACAAAGGAAAATCGAAAAAAGTCAGCTGCGCAGCATAAGGAAATAACGTCAAAATATTTGGGAAAAAAAGCAGTTAAGTATCGTTTGATTATGATTATGACATTATCCGGACTGAGGGGGAAAATAGCAGAAAGTCCAAGACTGTCCAAAGTGTATAACGCGGTGAAATCTATGATTTACGGCAGAAGATAAGTAATGTAATAACCGATGAAAGTTCATTGGCAGTTGGCAATGGAGAAAGGTTTGTTATGAGAGTTTTATGGTTGTGTAATATTATGCTTCCTATGGTGGCAGAAAAACTGCATTTGGAAAGCAATGTAAAAGAAGGATGGATTACGGGGATCTTAACCCGTCTAATCGCAGAAGGAAAAGAGAGTGGAATTACGCTGGGAATTGCGTTTCCGGCAAATGAGAATCTGGCACATTTTCATGATGTGTATGTTTTTAACAATATGCCGGTGGAATGTTATGGATTCTATGAGGATATGGGCAGACTGGAACAATATCAGCCAGATTTAGAACGTCGTATGGAAGAGATTATTGATCAGTTTAAGCCGGATGTAGTGCATGTATTTGGAACGGAATATCCACACGCACTTTCGATGGCAAGGGTGTATCCGCATCCTGATAGGCTGTTAGTGGGAATTCAAGGCGTGATTTCCTGGTATGCAGAGCAGTATCTTGCTGATCTTCCCAAGGAAGTGTATGAGAGCCGGACCTTCCGTGACATTGTAAAAAAGGATAGTATTTTACAGCAGAAAGAAAAATATACCAAGCGTGGTGAAATGGAAATCAAAACAACACGCATTGCCGGAAATATTACAGGAAGAACGGAGTTTGATAAAGCTTTCATGGAGAGTGTAAACCCGGATGCGGTTTATTATCCGATGAATGAGACTATGCGTCCATGCTTTTATGAGGGAGCATGGAGTTTGGATAAGTGCAATAAGCATCAGATATTTGTCAGCCAGGCAGATTATCCGATTAAGGGATTTCATTATCTGTTACAGGCATTGCCTGCTATTTTGAAAGAGTTTCCGGATACAAGGGTTATGGTATCAGGAAATAACATTCTGCGTGGAAACGGTATTATTAACCGATTGAAAATATCGGCATATGCAAAATATCTGGAAAAATTGATAAGGGAATATGCGTTAGAGGATAAAATCGTATTTTTAGGCAGATTATCTGCTGAGCAGATGAAAGAGCAGTATTTGAAATGCCATACATTTATTTGTCCTTCTGTATTGGAAAATTCGCCAAACTCAGTGGCGGAAGCAATGTTGTTAGGAACACCGGTAGTGGCAGCCAGAGTGGGAGGAATTCCGTCCATGATTACGGATCGTAAGGAAGGTTTGCTTTATACGGGTAACGACGTGGAAGAATTAGCACGTACTATAATCGAATTGTGGAAGGATGAAAGTGTGCTGCCAATGTCAGGACGTTTGGCAAAAGCGGCGGTTTTACGAGCGAGAGCGGCACATAATCCGGAAACAAATTTTAACCGGTTAAAAGAGATTTACCGTGAAATCGAAAAACGGGCAGAAAAGTAAGAGTAAAAATATATTATTTATAAACTTACAATTTAAGTTACATTTTTAGAGGGAATGTTTATCTATGAAAGTTACGATGATCAGCAATTACATCAATCATCATCAGATTCCTTTTTCCAATGCTTTTTGTAATACGGAAGGGGTTGAATATTATTTTATTCAGACAGAACCCATGGAAGAAGAACGTGTGAAGATGGGATGGGGACTGGATCCGAAATCACTTTCCTATGTAAAACTGGTTTACGAAGAGGAAGAAGCCTGTAAACAGTTGATTATGGACAGTGATATTCTATTGGTTGGCTGGCAGGAAAGGGAAGAATTGATTAAGCCTCGTTTGGATGCAGGGAAATTTACAATCCGCATGAGTGAACGATTATACAGAGAAGGGCAGTATAAAGCTGTTTCGCCAAGAGGGCTTCTACGGAAGTATAGAGAGCATACAAGATACCGTAATGGGAATGTGTATCTTCTCTGTTATGGTGCTTATGTGCCGTCAGATTTTCATATTGTACGTGCATATCCAAATAAGATGTACCGCTTTGGTTATTTTCCGGAAACGAAAGTTTTTGAAGGAAATAGTTTGTTTGAAAATAAGCCGTCTCTGGATACCGTACAAATCGTATGGGCAGGACGTTTTATGCCGCTTAAACATCCAGAGTTTGTGACAAAGCTGGCAAAGGATCTAAAAGAAAGAGGATATTTATTCCACATCCATTTTGTAGGAAGCGGTGAGTTGGAAGAGGAATTGCTAAAACAGAGAGAACAGTGGGGACTGACAGAGGAAATTACGATGTATGGTTTTCAGTCACCGGCAAAAGTGCGCGAGATTATGGAACAGAGTCATATCCATTTGTTTACCAGCAATCATTTAGAGGGCTGGGGTGCGGTTGTAAATGAAGCTATGAACAGCGGCTGTGCGGAGGTTGTCAATTCCGAAGTGGGAGCAGCGCCGTTTTTGGTACAGCATAAAAAGAATGGTTTAATTTACAAAGAAGGGAAATATGAAGATTTTCTTTCTTGTGTGTTATCCTTGTTTGAAAATAAAGAACTGATTACACAGTATGGAAAGGCTGCTTATCAAGCCATAGTAACAGAGTGGAATGCGGAAAATGCGGCTGCTCAGATTCTGCGGTTTTATGAAAACTGGCAGAAGGGTGTAATGGATCCGCCTGCAAGCGGACCGCTCAGTGTGGCACCAGTGATTTCACCCCGGAGGATGTATCGGGTTATTACGAAGTCCTAATGGTGTACAAATTGAGTACTCCAATGCAGGCACGCTCTCGCTGCTTTCAGCTCGTAGCGGTACATAAGGCTGCAAAAAACGCAGCCTAAGTACCGACGGCTTCAAAGCACCTGCGCATGGATGTACTCAATTTGTACACCAATTAGATATTCGTAATTAAGAGGAAAACGTATGAGTGATAGTTTTTTGATATCGGTTATTGTGCCGGTGTATAACATAAAAGAATATCTAGACCGCTGCGTCAGGTCTATCATGAATCAGACGTATCAAAATCTCGAAATCCTTCTGGTGGATGATGGGTCCACGGATGGGAGTGGGGAACTTTGCGAAAAACTGGCGAAAGAGGACACAAGAATCAGGGTGTTTCATAAGAAAAACGGCGGGTCATCATCTGCGAGGAATCTTGGAATCCGGGAAGCCAAGGGTGAATATTTGGGATTTATTGACAGTGATGATTATATTGAGCCAGACATGTATGAACTATTAGCAGATGGTATTGTAAGATATGGACTTGAGATGGTTCAGATTTCCCGGGATGAGGTTGACGAAGAGGGCAGCCGTATGCCGGATGTGTGTATACCACCAAAGGAAGAATGGATGATTACCCCGCAGGAAATGATGAATGAACTCTTGATGCATAGAGGGGATGCTTCTTTTTGCACCCGGTTAACAAAGAAGACTTTATTTGATGGACTGGCATTCCCGGAAGGGAAATTGAACGAAGATTTTTATCTTTTAACCCATATGCTTCATAAAATTGATAAATTGGTGATTTTTCCAAAGCAGTGTTATCATGTATTTTATCGCATTGGAAGTAACAGTCGTAAAAAAGATAAAAATGATTTTTCCAGAGTGTTTTCAGATAATGTAGAAAATGCGGATGTGGTTATGAATCTGGTAAAGGACCAGTATCCGGAATTAATATCTGTGGCGTTCCGTTTTGGATGCTTCCAGCGGTTGGACTATCTTTTGCATATTCCCATTGCACAGATGAAAAAGGAGAATACTGTTTATAAAGAGATTGTTTCTTATCTTCGCAGAAATGTGGGAAGTATGCTGGGCAACTCTTACCTGACTACAAAGAATAAGATTTATTTGCTTTTGCTGGCGATGGCACCAAGGAAGGTAAGGCAGGTGCATGCATTTTTTAAACAAATTGCAAGATAATAAGGAGTGTGCTATAATCAACTTGCGTTTTGAGTAGGACAGTAGATTGGAACAGATATTGCACTAAAGGTGCAGTTATAAGGATTTTGGAGGTTGAAATGTTAACGAATAAGACGATACTGATTACTGGAGGAACAGGTTCTTTTGGTAAATGTTTTACAAAATATGTTTTAGAACATTACGATGTGAAGAAAATTATCATTTATTCACGTGATGAATTTAAGCAGTGGATGATGGAAAATGAGTTTAGAAGTTATCAGAAGGGCTATGAGAAGAAACTCCGTTTCTTTATTGGAGATGTTAGGGATTTGGATCGTTTCAAACGTGCCTGCTATGGTGTAGATTACATTATTCATGCAGCTGCTATGAAACAGGTTCCTGCGTGTGAATACAATCCAAATGAGGCAATTAAGACGAATATCAATGGAGCTATGAATATTATTGAAGCAGCTCTTGACTGTAATGTAAAAAAAGTGGTTGCGTTATCTACTGACAAAGCGGTTAACCCTGTTAACTTATACGGCGGAACAAAGTTAGTTTCGGACAAACTTTTCATTGCAGCCAATGCTTATGCGGGAAGCAAGGATGTGAATTTTTCCATCGTTCGTTATGGTAACGTAGCAGGCAGCCGTGGCTCCGTTATTCCATTTTTCCATAATATTATCAAAAACGGTGGTAATGAATTACCAATTACGGATTATCGTATGACCCGTTTCTGGATTAGTTTGACAGAAGGTGTTAAACTGGTAATCAAAGCTTTAGAAGAAGCAAATGGCGGTGAGACTTTCATTAGTAAGATTCCGTCCTTTAAGATTACAGATCTTGCGCAGGCTATGATGCCGGGATGTAAGATGCCGGAGGTGGGCATCCGTGAGGGTGAAAAACTCCATGAGATTATGGTAACTGTAGAAGATTCTATGACCACATATGAGTTTGATAAACATTTTATTGTTTATCCGCAAATGGTATGGAATGACAGACAGAAGCCGGATCCAAGAGGTAAGAAAGTAGAATATGGATTCTCTTATAGTTCGGATAACAATACGGAATGGTTATCCGTAGAAGAGATTCAGGAATTATTAAAGACGGTTCATTTAGAGTAAGATAGAAGGGACATGGGGATTGCCCCATGTCCCTTTTTTGATAGGGGGCAAGTATGGAAAAACCGGCAATTTGTGGTGGTAGACCAGTAAGAGATACCAAGATTTTTTATGGACACCAGTATCTAGATCAGGCAGATTATGATGCTGTTTTAGAGGTATTAAAAAGTGATTATTTGACGTGTGGCCCTAAGATTACTGAATTGGAAAATAAATTATGTGAGATTACAGGGGCGAAATATGCAGTAGTCTGTAGTAATGGTACTGTTGCGCTTCATATGGCAGCAATGGCAGCAGGAATTGGAGAAGGGGACGAACTTATTACCACACCAATTACTTTTGCGGCAAGTGCCAACTGTGCGCTTTATTGTGGGGCAAAACCTGTTTTTGCAGATATTAATGAAAAAACATATAATATCGACCCTGATTCTGTGGAAGAACATATTACACCGGCGACCAAAGCGGTGGTAGCAGTGGATTATACTGGTCAGGCGGTTGAATTAGACCGTTTGTTAGATATCTGTCGCAAAAATAATATTGTATTGATAGAGGACGGAGCACATTCGATTGGTACAAAATACAATGGAAAGGGAGTAGGCTCCATTGCAGATATGACCACTTTTAGTTTTCACCCGGTAAAAACCATTACCGGAGGAGAAGGTGGTGCTGTGCTTACAAATAGCGAGGACTATTATCAGAAATTATTATTGGCTCGTTCTCATGGTATTACGAGAGTGCCAGAATTATTAGAGAATGAAATAGATGGTCCATGGTACTATGAGCAGGTGGACTTGGGATATAATTATCGAATGACGGATATTCAGGCTGGGCTGATTTTAAGTCAGCTGGATAAACTTCCTATGTTTAGTAAACGTAGAAAAGAAATTGTTGCCCGTTACAATGATGCTTTTGAAAAGAATGATGCTATTGTAGTACAGGAAGAAATTCCACAGTCCGACACTACAAGACATTTATATATTTTAAGACTGGATCTTGAGAAATTAACGATTAACCGCAGGGAATTTTTTGATGCACTGACGGCAGAAAATGTATGCTGTAATGTACACTATATTCCAGTATATTATTTCCCGCATTACAAACGTCTTGGTTATGAAAAAGGATTATGTCCAAAAGCGGAAAAATTATATGATGAAATGATTACGCTTCCGTTGTATTATGGAATGAGCGATCAGGACTGTGCTGATGTAATCAAAGCAGTAGAGAAAATCATAACATATTATCACAAGTAAAGTGACAATCATTTTTCTTATAAACTGAATGGATGAAAAATTGTGCTAAATTATGGAAATTATCCCAAATATCAGCACGAAAAATGAATTCGCTTCTTCTAATGGTACATTCGACAAATTTCAATGTTTTTCGATAGAAAATAAGGTAGACTATTAAAAGATTAAATTTAATAGAATTCGATTTTTTACAAAGAAAAACAGAGGTAAAGGGAATGACCCATGCGGAGATAGGAGAAAGAATTAAAGAAATCCGTAATGCCCAAAAGCTTACAAGAGAACAATTGGCAATCAAGGCAGGATTATCTTCAAAATTTATATATGAAGTGGAAAAGGGGATAAAAGGATTATCCGTTGATTCATTGATAAAAATTGCAAAAGCACTGGAGTGCAAGTGTGACGAAATACTTATGGAAGACTGTTCATTTTAAGTGGACAGTCTTTTTGTTGTTTTGCTATAATAATTTATTAAGAGAAGTAACTGCTTTCGTAATAAAAGAGTAAATATGGATTTTAATAGAAAATATGAGGATAATGCTGGTATATGGATTTGACAGACGCAAAATTCTATTTGAGATTGGTTAAAGAAGAGGATATGGATTTGTTGTTTTCATGGGCAAATGACCCTGTAGTTAGAAAAAATGCTTTTCACTCGAATCCCATACCTTATGATGCGCACCAAAGGTGGTTTACAAAATTGATGCAGGATGATAGTCAAGTGCAGTATATTCTGATGCAGGATGATGTGCCCGTAGGACAGATACGGTTTTCCTTGGCAGATGATACGGCCACGATAGATTACAGCATTGCACCGGATATGCGTGGACATGGTTATGGAAAATTAATGTTGAATCTCGCACGTGAAGAGATATGTAAAACCTATCCGTCTATAAGAGTTCTTGTTGGACAGGTGAAGCAGGGGAATTTTGCATCCGAAAATTGTTTTATTGAGTGTGGATATACCGAATGTTTTAAGCAGTTTGAATTGAAGTGTAAGGAGTGACATGATGGCACAATATGTGATTGCAACAACAAAATCATGGAACATAGAAAATAGTAAAAAACTGATGGAGACATTTCCGAATGAAACGTTTCATCTGATTACAGAGAAAGAGAAACTTACTGTAGAGTTTTTGAATGAAATTAATCCAAGATATATCTTTTTTCCGCACTGGTCCTGGATTATTCCACAGGAGATATTTGATTCCTATGAATGTATTGTTTTTCATATGACGGATCTGCCTTTTGGCAGGGGTGGAAGTCCCTTGCAGAATCTTATTGTGAGGGGGATTTATGAGACAAAGATTTCGGCGATAAGAGTGGATAAGGGAGTGGATACCGGACCAATTTATTTAAAACGGTCAATGGATATCAGTACTGGAAATGCAGATGAAATCTTAAGCAGGGTATCAACAGTTGTTTTTAATGAAATGATACCAGAATTTATGAATGAAAATCTTATTCCTCAGCCACAAGAAGGAAAGGTTGTGACCTTTAAGCGGAGAACTCCGGAGCAGAGTGAGATACCGGAAGGATTGACACAAAGACAGATATACGATTATATCCGTATGCTGGATGGGGAAGGTTATCCAACAGCTTATAAAGATATTGATGACATGAGGATATACTTTAGAAATGCACGTTTGGATGGTGAAAAAGTGTGCGCGGCGGCAGAGATAACGAGGAGGGATGAATAAATGGAAAAAATTTTGGTAGTGGCAGCACATCCGGATGATGAATTGCTCGGACTGGGAGGAACGATAAGAAGATTTGCTAATGCCGGAAAAGAAGTTCATGCAGTTATCATGGCAGAAGGCATCACTTCCAGATCGGATAAGAGGGATGAGGCTGATCAAAAGGAATTAGATGAATTAAAAGAGGATGCAAAAAAAGCAGCGCAAATTGTTGGTTATCAGAGTATTGAGTTTTGTGGATTCCCGGATAATCGTATGGATGAAGTAGATTTGCTCGATATCATCAAGGTAGTATCAAAATATGTGGAGAAATACAAGCCGGATACGATTTTTACACATCATCATGGAGATCTTAATATCGATCACAGGCGCACATGCGAAGCTGTACTGACTGCCTGTAGACCCGTAGGTGAATATGGTGTTAAAAAAATATATGCTTTTGAGACTCCAAGTAGTACGGAATGGAATTATGTTTATAACGAACCATTTACTCCAAATGTTTATTTTGATGTAACCGATACTTTGGAAGCCAAGGTTGAGGGTATGGCATGTTATAGAAGTGAGAGTACTGTTTATCCGCATCCGAGAAGCGGTGAAGCATTGCGGGCATTAGGGAAATTGAGAGGAAGCAATGTGGGATTTGAACTGGCAGAGGCATTTATGTTGTTAAGAGAATGTCATGCAAAGGATGAAGATTAAATAGTAGAAAGGTATAGAAATGAGTATGAAAAGGATTGCAATTATTACTGCCCGTGGGGGAAGTAAAAGGATTCCAAAGAAAAATATTCGAGATTTCTGCGGAAAGCCAATTATAACTTATTCCATTCAAGCGGCGAAAGATGCCGGTGTGTTTGATACAGTAATGGTATCTACGGATAGTGAGGAGATTGCAGGAATTGCAAGGCAGGCGGGAGCAGAAGTTCCATTTCTGCGAAGTGAAAAAACCTCTAATGATTATGCTTCTACGGCAGATGTAATTTTGGAAGTACTTATGGAATATGAGAAGACTGGGATTTCTTTTGATGAAGTATGCTGTATTTATCCAACAGCTCCTTTTGTTACTGGTGAAAGATTAAAAGAGGCGGTTGATTTGCTGGAAAAAAACAAATATGACAGCGTATTGCCAGTCGTTCCTTTTTCATTTCCGCCTTTGCGGGGATTGATAAAGGATGGCGGAAAGGTTTCTTTTAAATGGGAAGAATATGCGCTTACGCGTTCTCAGGATTTGGAAACCATTTATCATGATTGTGGACAGTTTTATGTGCTGGATGCAAAGAGATTTTTGCAGACACCCAAAATGATTACCAAAAACACAGGTGCCATTGAGGTTTCGGAATTGGAGATGCAGGACATTGACAATGAGATTGACTGGAAACTGGCAGAGTTAAAATATGAGTTAGTGCGTGAAAGGAAGTAGAATATGAAAATAGGAAATCGTGAGATCGGCGGCGATGCACCAGCATATATAATTGCAGAAATGTCAGCTAACCATGCGGGAGACATTGAAAATGCAAAAAAGATTATACATGCAGCAAAAGAGGCAGGAGCGGACTGTATTAAGATTCAAACCTATACGGCAGATACTATGACAATAGCCTGTGATAAACCTTATTTTCATATAGGGGAAGGGACCTGGAATGGCGAGAATCTTTATCAGCTGTATCAAAAAGCCTATACTCCATGGGAATGGCAGCCGGAACTGAAGAAAGAAGCAGAATCTATTGGCCTGGATTTTTTTTCGACTCCGTTTGATAAATCTTCTGTGGACTTTTTAGAAGAAATGGGAATCGGTTTTTATAAAATCGCTTCTTTCGAAATTGTGGATATTCCATTGATTAAATATGTAGCATCCAAAGGGAAACCGATTATTATGTCAACGGGAATGTCTTCTTTGGGCGAGATTGAGGAAGCAGTAAATGCGATAAGAAGTCAGGGAAATGACCAATTGGCACTTTTGCGCTGTGCAAGTGCTTATCCTGCGATTACGGATGAAATGAATTTAATGACTATGAAAAATATGGCAGAGGTATTCCATGTGCCGACAGGTTTGTCCGATCATTCCATGGGATCGGTGGGAGCTGTGACTGCAGTTGCGCTGGGGGCTAAGATTATTGAAAAACATTTTTGCCTGGATCGTGCTATTGAGAATCCGGATGCTTCTTTTTCAATGAATCCGGCTGAGTTTTCACAGATGGTAAAGGATGTGAGACAGGCTGAAAAAGCAATCGGACGAGTGGCCTATGGAGCAACGAAGCAGGAAAAGAGTAATACCACATTCCGTCGTTCCATTTTCTGTGTTAAGGATATTAAAAAAGGAGAGCGGTTGACAGAAGAAAATATCAGAGTTATTCGCCCGGGGCATGGTTTGGCACCCAAATATTATGAAGAAGTGTTAGGACAGGTGGCTTTAGAGGATATTGAAAGAGGAATGCCGCTTTCGCATTCATTGATTGGTGGAGTGGACCGGTAGGAGACCAAAAATATGCAGAATATATGTATTCGTGTGGATATGAATCCGGTAATCGCGACAGGGCATGTGATGCGATGTCTGTCTATTGCAGACGAAATACGGCGACTTGGCGGCAATGTTGTATTTATAGCAGCAGATGAGTATCCGGTGGAAACAATAGAAAACAGAGGGTACCAATCTATTGTTCTTGATAGTGACTGGCAGCATATGGAAGAGGAACTTCCAAAACTATTGAAACTCATTCAGGAACAGAAAATAGAAAAGATACTGGTGGATAGTTATCAGGTAACATCGAAGTATTTACAAAAATTAAAAGAGAAGGTACAGGTTATTTATTTGGATGATCTGGATGCGTTTCCCTATCCTGTGCATAAGTTAATTTGTTACGCAAATTATTTTAATGCCTTTTCTTATGGGAAATATAAAGGAGCAGTTGGATATTATCTGGGAATGGAATATGTTCCTTTGCGAAAGGTGTTCCAAAACTGTCCTCCTAAAGCAATTTGTGACCGGATCCAAAAGATACTTCTGCTTTCAGGGGGATCGGATTCGAATCATATAATCGACCGGATGGTAGAAAAATTCAAGGATAAAGATGTTACATTGATTGCCGTCTGCGGTAGATTTTACGAAGGCTATGAAGCATTAAAAGAGACATATAAAGAATATCCTAATTTGGTATTTCATCAAAATATTCCAAATTTAGAAGATTATATGAAAGAGGTAGATTTGGCTATTTCCGCAGGAGGCACAACCTTATATGAATTATGTGCCGTGGGAACGCCGACGATATCCTATTCTTTTGCAGACAATCAGTTGTATAATGTGAAACAGTTTGCAGAGGATGAAATGATTGATTATGCCGGGGATGTTCGAAACGATGATATCTTCACAAATGTAATAAATTTATATGAGAAATACGATAAAGAAAAAGCTTTGAGGGAATCGCGTTCCGTCAGAATGCAGCAGATGGTGGACGGCAGAGGTGCTGAAAGGATTGCTGAAGCTTTGTTAAAATAAGATGTCACATAGATTGAAAGAGAGTTGAAACTTTCTGGAAGCAAATGCTTTCTGGAAACGCAGGGCTTCTTTCAATTTATGTGACATTTTTATGCTTTTGTGATACAATAAAATGTCAAAGTATATTTTAAGGTGAGAAACTATGCAATTATCTATTATTGTGCCGGTTTATAATATGGCAGCAGATGGAAAATTGAATTTTTGTCTGGATTCACTTATCAACCAAACGATTACAGATTATGAGATTATTGCAGTTGATGACTGCTCTACGGATAATTCGTTGGATGTTTTGAGGGATTATGAGCAGAAATATCCTGAAAAATTTCGAGCAATTCATTCTCCAGTCAATAAGCGCCAGGGAGGTGCCAAGAATATTGGCATTCGGGAAGCAAAGGGAGAGTGGATTGGTTTTATCGATAGCGATGACTGGATTGTGCCTGATTTTTATGAAAAGCTGATTACCCGTGCTACACAGACAGGAGCAGATATTGTGGGATGTGATTATTGTCTGGTGGATCATCATACCTTTGAAGCAACTGCGGGAGTGCATAATAACCATATGGAGCAGTCCGGTGTGCTGGATCATGAGAAAAGAAAGAGTTTGATTCTTAATTCAGGAAGCCTGGTAATCAAAATATACAAAAGACAGTTTATATTAGAACACGAATTGTTTTTCCCGGAGAATATTTTTTATGAAGATAATGCGGTGGGCAAGTCTTATGTGATCTTGAACAAGCATTTTGAATATATTGATGAACCGTTGTATTTCTATTATCAGCATGGTAATTCTACTGTGCATACGATTTCGGAAAGACGTTGTCAGGATCGTGTGGATGCGGCGAAGATTATGATTGAACAGGCAAAGAAGTTTCATTATTATGATGAGTTTTATAGTGAACTGGAATATAGTTTTACCGTGCTTCATTATGTAAACACACTTTTTACTTATATGGTGGGAGTCAGACCTGTCAGACTGGGATTTGTAGAAAAACTGGGTCGTGAAATCAGAGATTATTTTCCAAATTTTCAGAAGAATACCTATTACATGGAAAAGACCCACCCAGAAGAGAAAAAACTGATAGCCATGCAGCAGAAGAGTACTTTGCAGTTTGTTGTATATTATAAATTATTGTGGGCATACCGCAATTTCAGAAAGAAGTTAAAAAAGTAGGGTTATGAAAAATCGAGTATATGTATGTCATACGTATTATCATGCATTGATCGCCATGGTAAAGGAATTGTTACTGCCAAAAGAAGAACAGGGAAAAGCGACGCTTATTTTGAGCAAGTTGTCCAATGATTTTGGAACTTTGGATGAACGTGTGAAAAAAAGCGGTTTATTTGAAGATGTTCTTATGTATGATGAAAAAAAGGATAGTTGTTTTCCGGAATTAGAAAAATACCGCAAGGATACGAATAATGTTATTACCAATATGATAAACCGAATTATTTTTACTAAGAAATTTGGCAAATTATTGGAGGCGGATGTACCGGTTGATTTTAAACAGTATAAGGATGTTTATGTGTTCTGTGATTCGGATCCGATTGGATACTACTTATCGTATAAAAAGATTTACTATCATGCACTGGAAGATGGTTTAAACTGTTTAAAACTATACGATGCGGCTCGGTATGATAATCGGGGACATTTTAAATTAAAAGCATGGATGGCATCCAAGAATTTGATTTTTATTCAGAATGGATATGGTAAGTACTGTTTGGATATGGAAGTGAATGATATTTCCAGTTGCCCTTGTCCACTGCCTAATTTTATTGAAAAACCAAGGAATGTTATGTATGACAGTTTGACGCAGGAAGATAAAAGACTACTTGTAAATGTTTTTATAGAGAAAATGCCGGAATTGGACGAGCAGATAAAAAAAGTGCCGGCAGACCTGCCCAAATATTTAGTCTTAACAGAACCTTTATGTGCATTAGATGTAAGAGAACGGCTCTTTAAAGATGTGATCAAAGAGTATTGCGAGGGCGCAGTGGCAGTAGTGAAACCTCATCCGCGTGACGAATTGGATTATAAAAAACTATTTCCGGAAAATATTGTTATAGAAGGTAAATTTCCAATGGAAGTCCTTAACTTTATTCCGGAAATGAATTTCGATAAAGTAATTTCTGTCATTACAATGCCTGGATCCATTAAGTTTTCCGGAGAAGTTGTATTTTTGGGAATGGATTTTCTAGATCGATATGAAAATCCTGAAGTACATCGGAAAAATGAACGTATATAGCAAAACTGGGAGGTCTTGTGTGAAAAGACAGTCAAACTTTGAAGTTTTACGTGTTGTGGCAATGATGATGATTGTGGCCATGCATTTTATGCAGCGAGGTGGAATTTTGCAGCCTCTATCAAGTGATTTGTCGGTGGTAAATATTTCTGCGTGGATGATAGAATCCTTTTGTATCGTAGCTGCTAACTGTTATGTGCTGATAGCAGGTTATTTTCTGGTAGATGCAGAGTGGAAATGGAAAAAACTGGTCAGACTTGCAGCCCAGGTGCTTTTTTATTCCTTGTTGATTCCTATTGTATGCTGTTTTATAGGAATTGGAAATGTGCAGGAATGGTCTGTTTATGACTGGATTACAGCAGTATTGCCGCTTCAGATGGATCATTATTGGTTTGCTACGGCATATGTATTGATGTTTATGTTGAGTCCTGTTTTGGCAGCAGGTGTAAAACAGTTATCAAAAAAGCAATTGGAAATAACCATCGGCGTACTTTTGCTGTATTTTTGTGTATTTAAATCAATTAGTCCTATCTTGCTGGCGACTGATAACTATGGGTATGACTATCCGTGGTTTATATGCCTGTTTTTGATTGCAGCCTATATTAAACTGTATGGAACTGCAGAAGGTGGTTTACAGATTGGACGGTTTTGTGTATTTACATCTGGTAAAAAGAGTGCTGTGGTTTATGTGGTAACAGCATTGATTACCTTTGTAGGAAGTTTAGTTTTGGGTATGATTACTGCCCGGATTGGTAAATTTGATTATTATATGGATATGATGTTTACTTATAATCATATACTCACTCTGACTGCCTCTCTTGCCTGCTTTTTTGCTTTTAAGCATTGGCAGCCAAAGAACAATCAGTTGACTAGATTTTTATGTAAGATTGCACCGTATACATTTGGGGTATATTTGATTCATGAAAATATAGCTATCCGTGATTTGTGGACGGGCTGGTTTGGGGTGGAAAGTGTACAGGCAAGTCTTTTGTTTATCCCGTATATGGTTTTGGTAGTAGTCTGTTTGTTTGCAGTTTGTATGATAATAGACTGGATCAGAGCATTCATATTTAAAAAGATAATGTAGAAATGAGTACATTTCATACAGAATATATGCCAAATGAATTTGGAGTATTGACACATGATTAAGATATTAAAGAAAATGAATCGTCTTTTGGACGCAAAACAGAAGAGACTGATGGTGCTGATCGTATTTTTAATGCTGATTGGCGGTGTGCTGGAAAGCTTGAGTATTTCTGTTGTAATTCCAGTTATTGAAGTACTGTTAGATCCAGAGGCGGTAGTGAACAATAAATATTTTGCGGCTCTGTATAATGGGCTTGGGCTTACCAGTGTAACCCAGTTTACTATTGTCATGATGTTGGCATTGATTGGGGCATTCGTATTAAAGAATCTGTTTTTGTTTTTACAGAGTGTTGTACAGCTGCGTTTTGTATATACCAATCAGTTTACAACATCGCGTAAAATGATGATTAACTTTATGAATCGTCCATATGAATATTATCTGAATGCAGATACTGCGGTAATCCAAAGAAGTATTACTTCGGATGTAAACAATATGTACGGGCTTATTTTGAGTCTGCTTCAGTTGGTAAGTGAAGCGGTGGTGTTTGCATGCCTTGTGGCGGTGCTTTTAGTAGTGGATGCACAGATGATTATGGTTATTGCAGCGTTGCTTATTGTGGTGCTGATTTTGATTAAAGTGGTAATCAAACCAATCATGGTAAAAGCGGGAAAGGAAAACCAGGATTATTATTCCGGTTTGTTTAAGTGGATTGAACAGGCGGTTATGGGAATCAAAGAAATTAAGATTGCCAATAAAGAGCAGTATTTTATTAATGAATATGCGAAATGTGGATTTGGTTATGTGAGCGCGGTTCAGAGATACAATCTGTTTAACTCCACACCGCGTCTGTTGATTGAAACGGTTTGTATTGCAGGTCTTGTTTTGTATATGTTAATTGTTATGCTTCAGGGAGCATCTGTAACAGAGATGCTGCCACAGTTGACTACCTTTGGTCTGGCAGCGATGCGTCTGATTCCAAGTGCCAACCGTATTAACAATTATTTGACGAATATCTCTTATTTTGAGCCATTTTTTATGGGTGTATCCGATCATTTACAGGAGGACATTCATGATGAGAGTATTGTATATGATGTAGAAGCATACGAGCATGCAAAGAAGATTGACAAAATGGATATTAGAAAAGAGATCACTTTGCAGGACATCACATATAAGTATCCCAATACCGAGACACTTATTTTTAATCATGCAGATATGACGATTCCGATTGGGTCTGCCATTGGGATTGTGGGAACTTCTGGTTCAGGCAAGACAACCATTGTGGACGTTATGTTAGGGCTTTTGCAGCTGCAGACTGGAAAGATCATGGCGGATGGAGTAGATGTATCTTCTAATTACGAAGGCTGGTTAAAAAATATCGGTTACATTCCGCAGACCATTTTTATGATTGATTCCACCATCCGCAAAAACATAGCATTTGGTTTTGCAGATGAAGATATTGATGATGAACGAGTATGGGCTGTGTTAAAGGAAGCACAGTTGGATGAGTTTGTGCGTGGCCTTCCAGATGGATTGGATACTGGTATTGGAGAAAGAGGTATCCGTATTTCAGGTGGTCAGAGACAGCGAATTGGTATTGCCAGAGCGTTGTATGAAGATCCAGAAGTGCTTGTTTTGGATGAAGCAACTTCCGCACTGGATAATGATACGGAAGCGGCAATCATGGATTCCATTAACCGTCTCCATGGTAAAAAAACATTGGTGATCATTGCGCATCGTTTACAGACGATTGAAAAGTGTGACATGGTGTTCCGCGTGGAAAATGGAAAGATTAACAGAGAAAGATAAAATGTGTCGGAGTTAGAGTGACAGGAGTCAAAAAACGCCGTATTAGGAAAAGAGGATTATAGACGTGAAAAAAATATGGAACTGGGCATGGGGAATGTACCGCAAATATCAGGAAGGAATTGATTACCTTTTCTGGGGCGGTGTGGCATTTGTCCTGAGCATGGTGTTATTTTATATATTTGCGAATATGATGATGATCGAAGAACAGATTGCGAATGTGATTACCTGGATCATCTGTGTTATTTTCACTTATTTTACAAATCGTATATTTGTATTTAAAAGCAAAACAGGAGATATGAAATCAGTTACGAAGGAATTTGTCAATTTCATATCTGCCCGTTTGGCAACTTTAGTATTAGAGAATGTTGTGCTGTTTATCTGCATTGATTTGTTATTATGGCATAATATGATTGCAAAATTAGTAGGACAGTTTCTGGTAATCGTATCGAATTACGTGTTATCAAAATTGTGGATATTTAAGAAAAAAGAGAATGAATAAAAATGACGGCCATTTTTGAAAGAGTGGCATTGTGAAAGGAATTTACATTGAAACAACTGCAGAAAGTATATCAAAAGTATAACAACTGCATAACGAAATGGATTTTTCCACTGATTTTATTATTGTATCCGCTTGTCAAGATTAATCAGGGGGTGGATGTATCAGATTCTACCTATAGTCTGGGGAATTATCTGTTCTTCCCGGAAATGAAAGGGATGTGGGTAGTGTCTACTTATTTATCCAATGTAATTGGTTGGTTAATGGTAAAACTGCCTTTTGCGGACCGATTAATCGTGATGAATTTGTATACCGGATTACTGATAAGTGCATTGGTATTGTTTCTGTATTATTTTATGCGGAAATGGATGCCGGAGTGGATTGTTTTTATAGGTGAGATAATCGCTGTTGGATTTTTATGGATTCCAACTGGTATTTTATATAATTATCTAACTTACGGATTTTTAGTGGTAGGAGCCCTGCTTTTATATAAAGGGCTTGTAGAGGAAAAAGACCGCATTTTAATTGCGGCAGGAGTCATGCTGGGATTGAATGTTTGGATTCGTGTTTCCAACCTGACAGAAATGGCACTTATTATATGTGTCTGGTATCACTGTTATATTCGTAGGGAAAGGATACAGACGTTTTGGCAGACCCTGCTTAGAAAGACAGGAATGTGTATTGCGGGATATGTTGCTGGAGCGATAGTTCCGCTGATTGCGATCCTGCTTCAATATGGATTCAGTGGAATTATGGATATGATAGCTGGTTTGTCCAATGTACAGAGTGTGGATGATTCTTATACTTTTTTTTCCATGATTGGAATGACAATAGATGCTTATGTCAGAACTGGTAAGTGGGCTGTATTTATTGTAGCAGGAATGGTGCTGGGGCTAGCTATGTTTGCTGTAAAGAAAGAGGCGTTTATACCAGTTAAGAAAGCTATTTATATAGCAGGTATTTTAGTATTAATCCGCTTTTTCTGGGGAAGAGGCATGTTTTCTTTCCGTTACTATGAAGATTATACCAGTATGTATGAATGGGGAATGATTGGGCTTTATCTGGCATTTGCTGCCTGCATTTATCTTTTAAGTGCTAAGGCGGTGTCTTCTTCTGAGAGGCTTTGGGGGATGTTGTCATTGATTATTCTCCTTATAACCCCATTGGGAAGTAACAATTACACTTATCAAAATTTAAATAATCTGTTTTTGACAGCGCCGATTACTGTCTATGCTTTTGTAAAATGGTTCCGGCGTAAATATCCAGAAGAAAAGAAAGTATTCTTGTTTCCTACAAAAGCAATGTTGTCAGCACTGGCACTGATGATTTTGATACAGAGTGCGGGATTTCATTTTGGATTTGTATTCCGTGATGGAATGGATGGAACAAAGCGGGATACCATGGTTACGGAGCCAAAGGAAGCGGCTGGTATGAAAACTACCAAAAGTAATGCAGAGGCACTTTCCGGACTGCTTTTGTATATGGAGACTGAATCTGTTGTAGAAGGAACAGAAAGAAGAGCGGTTTACTTTGGGGATTGTCCGGGACTGGCGTATTTACTTAGAAAACCAGCGGCAATTGATACCACGTGGCCGGATTTAGCATCCTATTCTTTGGCACAGTTTGAAACTAGTTTGGCTGCACTTGAGGATAGACCAGTAATTATAATGCGGAATGTGGAATCGGACAATCAAGTGTGGATTGATAAAAAAGAAGTGCTGCAGGATTTTATGAGTGCAAAGCATTATGAGATGGCATATGAAAATGCAGGATACACCGTGTATCAGCCACAGGAGAAATAGATTTGTATTATCTTTATTTCAAACCTGAAAAGCAGGAACTTTTAACAGGGATTGAAAAGGAGCAGGTATGATTAATTTTAATGTACCCCCATTTACGGGGAAAGAACCAGAATACATTATGGAGGCGGTAAGGGCACAGAAAATTTGTGGTGACGGACAGTTTACTAAGAAGTGCAATGCCTGGTTGGAAGAAAAAACGGGGACAAAAAAGGCACTTTTGACAACTTCCTGTACTCATGCAACAGAGTTGGCAGCATTGCTTGCAGGGGTAAAAGCAGGGGATGAAGTGATTATGCCATCCTATACGTTTGTATCCACGGCGGATGCTTTTGTACTTCGTGGAGCAGTTCCGGTATTTGTGGATATCCGTCCGGATACCATGAACATCGATGAGAAAAAGATAGAGGCAGCAATCACGGAGAAAACTGTGGGGATCGTACCGGTTCACTATGCAGGTGTTTCTTGTGAGATGGATACGATTATGGATATTGCTAAGCGTCATAATCTCTGGGTGATCGAGGATGCGGCACAGGGAATTATGTCGACCTACAAAGGGAAAGCTTTGGGTACTTTTGGAGAGTTTGGATGCTTTTCTTTTCATGAAACCAAGAATTACAGCATGGGTGAAGGCGGTGCTATTTTAATCCGTGATGAAAAATATATTGAAGATGCTGAGATATTAAGAGAAAAAGGAACAAATCGAAGTAAGTTTTTCCGCGGACAGATTGATAAGTATACTTGGGTAAACCAGGGATCTAGTTATCTGCCAAGTGATATGAATGCAGCTTATTTATGGGCACAGCTAGAGATGGCAGAAGAAATCAATGATGCCCGCCTTGCAATATGGGAACAGTACAAAAAAGAATTAACGCCTCTTGCTGAGGCAGGAAAGATTGAACTGCCAACGGTTCCAGAGCATTGTGTTCATAATGCCCATATGTTTTATATAAAGGCAGTTGAGATTGAAGAAAGAACCGAATTGGAGAAGTTTTTAAAGGCAAATGGCGTATGGGCAGTGTTCCATTATGTTCCACTTCATTCCGCTCCGGCTGGTATTAAATTTGGGCGCTTCCATGGAGAAGATGAATACACCACGAAAGAAAGTGAACGTTTGCTCAGACTTCCACTTTACTATGGATTAAAAGAAGAGGAAGTATCGTATATCTGTGAGAAAGTAAGGGAATTTTATAAATAATTGAAAGAACCTTTTGCAGTCATGATAAGGTTTTTCCAGCAAAAAAGGAAAATAATACAGAAAGGCAGGAGAAGAATGAACAGCATTAAATACAGACCACAGTTAAATAGTGTACTGGCATTTGGTCTTGTTGTCTGTTTGTTTGCTCTTGCTGGTATCTGCTTTGATTTTTACTATGATTTAAATGATGACGTACTGATTAAGGATATTGTATCAGGAGATTACACAGGGACTCCTGATGCACACAGTATTCAGATGTTGTATCCGGTTTCGCTCTTGATCAGTTTGTTTTATAAAGTTATACCTGTATTACCATGGCAGGGAATCTTCTTATGCGGTGCGCATGGACTATGTTTTTATTTGATCGCCAAAAGAAGTTTGTCTTTTCTGAAAAATGTAAGATCTAAGGTGTTTCTGCTGCTTGTAGAATCAGTGTTGATTCTAACCCTGTTTTTGTGGGAATTGGTAATGGTGCAATATACCGTTACGGCAGCCTTGCTTGCAGCAAGTGCCTGTTTTCTTGTTTTAACATCTGAAAAAAAGGACAAGGTATCTGAATTTTGGAAAGAACATACCGTTGCTATTTTATTGGTTATTTTGGCGTTTAATATACGTTCGGAAATGCTTCTTTTGATGTGTCCTTTTATAGCATTAACAGGAATCTTTAAATGGTCAGAGGAAAAGGAAGCTTTTGCAAAGCTTACGTGGAAGAAATATTTAGGACTTGTTGGAATAATCGCGGCTGGAATGTTAGTTTCTATCGTGATGGATGCGGTGGCATATAGCAGTCAGGATTGGAAAACATTTCGTGACTTTTTCGATGCCAGAACAAAGGTATATGATTATACATGGTATCCCGATTATGAAGAGGCAGAAGATTTTTATAGAAATCTTGGCGTTACTCCTGCAAAACAGGAACTGATTGATAATTACAATTTTGGATTGGACGAGTCCATTGATGCGGATCTTTTGTGGAGTATTGCAGATTATGCAGAAGCAACCGGCGTAAAAGAATCCTTTGTTTCCAAATTAAAAGGGGCAGTTGCAGATTATAAATGGCGTACATTCCATAGTGTGGATTCTCCATATAATTTCCTGGTGGTGACGGCTTATGGAATGGTGTTGGCATTAGCAGTTGTGTTCAAAGATAAAAGTGTGATTTGGAAACTGCCACTTATGGTTATTTTTCGGACTATACCGTGGATGTATGTGATTTTGGCTGACAGAGTGCCGGCTAGAATTAGTCATCCATTATATTATATTGAATTTTTGATTTTGTGCGCGTGGATGCTTTCGTATACAGGATTTGAGAATGGGCGTGACCCCAAGCGTGGTCTTGCTGTTGCAGTTGTTCTTTTAGGGCTATATGCTATTATTCATTTACCTACAGCATGGCAGAATGTAGAGACAGAAATGCAGCGCAGGGAAAGAGTAAATGAGGCAATGAATGAACTGGATGCTTATGCAAAACAGAATCCAAAAAATTATTATTATATAGACGTGTATTCGTCCGTGGCTTTTTCCGAAAAGATGTTTGAAGATGTGGATAACAGCCAGAAGAATTATGATATTTTAGGAGGCTGGGCATCGGGAAGTCCTTTACAGAAACAGTCGACAGATTCTTATCATGAAGATAAATTGTCAAGAGCAGAGTTGCTTTTACAGGATAATTTTTATTTTGTATGTAAACAAGGAACAGATACTGAATTTTTAGAAGAGTTTTACAGCGGTCATGGAGTGATTATTTCGGTAATTGAAAAAAAACGAATAGAAACAGAAGAGATGACCCTGTTTATTTATAAATTAGAGATAACAGGTACGAAAACCAATTAGCCAGTAGATGGATTGTTAAGAGTAAGACGAACTTTAATTATGAAAATGAGGATGTGATTGCATGGAAAGAATTTATGGAGAACAGGTCTATTTAAGACCGATTACATTGGATGATACAGACTTAATTATAGAATGGCGCAACAGTGATGCAGTAAGACCGTACTTTATTTATCAAAAGCCATTTACGAGAGAGGGACATCTTAACTGGTTAAAGACGATGATTGATAGCGGACGTGGCTTTCAATTTATTGTATGTAATAAGGATGATGACCAGCCAATTGGTTGTACGTATTTTAGGGATTATGAGAAAGAACACCATCGAATTGAGTATGGAATGTTTTTAGGAACTAATTTGGTGAAGTCAAAAGGGATAGGAACTGAAATTGTTGCATTATCCCTTAAGTTTGCATTTGAGACATTGAATGTTCACAAGGTATTGTGTCGTATCTTTGCAGATAATCCGGCTTCCATCAAAAGTTGTATAAAGGGTGGTTTTGAAGAGGAAGCGTATTTGAAGGATGACGTTTATGTGAACGGGGAATATCGCGATATGGTTATTTTAAGAGCGATCAATCCAGCACATAAATAAGAATACAAGAGGTTAAGTATGAAAAAGGTTAGTTTTGTAATTCCATGTTATCGTTCTGCACTTACAATTGGAAATGTAGTAAAAGAAATTCAGGATACTATGCAGACTCTTCCACAGTATTCTTATGAGATTATTTTAGTAAATGATTGTTCGCCGGATGAAACATTTGATGTGATTACAGCACTTTGTAAGGAAAATGAAAACATCTGTGGCGTAGATCTTGCAAAGAATTTTGGGCAGCATGGAGCTTTGATGGCGGGCTTTCATCAGGTAACAGGAGATATTTTAGTGTGTCTGGATGATGATGGACAGACACCAGCAGATGAAGTGGGCAAGCTGCTTGCAGAGATTGAAAATGGACAAGATGTGGTTTATGCCAGTTACGATCATAAAAAACATTCTCTTTTCCGTAATTTTGGAAGCTGGATGAATGAAAAAATGGCACAGTTTCTATTGGGTAAACCAAAGGAATTATTTGTGTCCAGTTATTTTGCGGCAAGACGTTTTATTGTGGATGAAATGCTTCGTTACGAGAATGCCTATCCGTATATCATCGGATTGGTTTTGCGTACAACGAAACGAATCTCCAATGTACCGGTACAGCATAGGGAAAGAGAAATCGGAACATCCGGTTATACGCTTGGGAAGTTGTTAGGGCTTTGGTTTAACGGGTTTACCGCTTTTAGTACAAAGCCGCTTCGTATTGCGACTTTTAGCGGCGGTATTTTTGCAGTGTTAGGTTTTGTTTATGGGATTTATACGATTGTAAAAAAATTTGTAAATCCGGCAGTACCGATGGGATTTAGTTCAACCATGGCGGCCCTTATGTTCATTGGTGGTATGCTAATGATTATGCTTGGTTTAATTGGGGAATATATTGGCAGAATGTATATCTGTATGAATAGCGCGCCCCAGTTTGTGGTAAGGGACTTAATTCCTGCAAAAGAGGAAATTTGAAAAATCCATAAACGAAAGATTTTTCAAATACAACTTTGTGCTGTGCACAAAGTTGCGGATACAGAAAGGCAAAGGTAGTAGGATGCTTTTAAATGCAATATCCGTAATCATCGGATTGTTAGGAACAATTGCATTATCGGAAACGGTGAGTTTTAATTTAGAGAGGACTGCATACGGAAATAGTATGAATGCCTTTCTGTTTGTGATATTTTCTATTTTGATTCTGCGGTATGTGTATGTTCATATCTGCCTGACAGATAAAAGGGGGATCGTTTGTGCCGGAGTGTATTCGGCAGGATTTTCCTTTGCTTTAACGGCTGGAAAACAATTACACACTGTGGAAAACTTTGCAGTGGGCGACATCAAATCGTGGATACAGATGTTGATTTTGACAGCGTTTTTCTTCGGACCAGTTTTGTATGTATTTCAATGGATAGCGAAGAAGGCGGATGTGGGTTTTGAAGTATTGATAAAAGATAACGAAGTAGATGAAGTGTCAAATGGAAAGAAAACAAGGAAATCCTTTTTGCTGACCTGGCTTATTATTTTCCTATGTTGGATTCCGGTATTCCTTGCTTTCTATCCGGGGGCTTTTGTATACGACGCTCAGGACGAATATGTGCAGGTGGCAACAAGAGAATTTACCACGCACCATCCACTGACACATGTATTGTTATTAGGTGGGGCTGTGTGCTTTGGCAATAAATTTCTAGGCTCTTATAATGCAGGAATTGCATTATATACCTTGTTTCAGATGTTGGTATTATCCGGCGTTTTTGCTTATACCGTATTGTATCTGCGTAAACACTTTTCAAAGGGAATCTGTATTGGAGTAACCTTATTTTATGGTTTGTTTCCAGTGATTCCTATGTATGCAGTGTGTTCGGCAAAAGATACGCTGTTTAGTGCAGCATTTTTACTGATGCTTGTGCAGATGCTCAAGTTATTAGAAAATGCTTTTGCTAAGAATATTTTAGGCGAAAAAGACGGCAAGAAAAAAAATAATTTAAAAGATGCAGTTGCCTTTGTGGTGGCATCAACAGCCATGATGCTGCTTCGAAATAACGGCAGAATGGCATATGCAGTATTGCTTGCTGGTGTACTTGTTTTTGCAATATTACAGTGGAAAAAAGAGCGTTTTTGGCTGCGGTTTGCGATTATGATGATGCTTTCCGTATTGTTATATAATGGTGTGGATAAAACACTAGCGTTTGTTCTGCATGCTGAGAAGGGTGGAAAACAGGAAATTCTAACGGTTCCAATCCAGCAGCTGACTCGTACTTATAAATATAGTCCGGAGGTATTTTCCCAGGAAGAAAAAGAACTGCTTATTTCTTATATTCCAGAGGATGTTTTAGCCATTTATGATGCGGATTTGTCGGATCTTGTGAAAGTCCATTTTAACAATGAAAAATTTGCAGAAAATCCATCAGAATTTTTGGGCTTATGGCTGCGGACATTTGCAAAGAAGCCCATTACCTATTTGAATGCATGGTTTATGACCTCTTATGGTTATTGGTATCCGGATACAATCATAAATGTCTATGGTGGACAGGGGCGCTTTACTTTCCAATATGAGGATAGTTCTTATTTTGGCTTTGAAACCGAACTTCCTGGAGAACGTGATAGTAAATTCCCGTGGCTGGAAGCGCAGTACCGCAAAATGTCACTGGAATTATACCAGCAGAATGTACCAGGGATTAGCATGTTGTTTTCACCGGGATTTTTGTTCTGGGTGTTTCTTGGATGTGCACTGATTACTATTTACAGGAAACACTATTTGTATCTTCTACCAATGATAGAAATTTTCCTTCTTTGGGGAACCATTATCCTGGGACCGACATTTTTAGTCCGATATGTTTTGATATTCTGGTTTGCACTACCGCTTATTTTGATTCCTGTGATAGACCAGAAAGAATTAAAAAATAGTTGATAACCCTGCCTATTTTGAATGGCAGTAACATGGAGATAAAGATGAATCAGAAAGTAAAATTAAGTAAAGCAATTTCATATGTAGTAGTGGTTTTTGCAGCGCTATTGTTTTTATGTATTTGGCCGGTTGGAATTTTCCAACAGACTTATGTATCGAAAAGCAATGAGATCATGGCAATGGAATCCGATCCTGTCAATGTGGAGCATAATGTGACCCAGATGTTTGTTGGAGAAGGCGGAGAACTGAGTGCGGTTGATCTTTATGTCTGCAACGATATGAGGGGCGAAACCATTACTTTTCGTCTTTATGATTCTTCCTATACAGAGATTTTTAATAGGTTCCATGTGGTAAAAGAGGATCAGGAATTTCCAGGGTTTGTGCATATTCCGGTTGGCTATGACTTAATCAAAGATCAGGAATATTATTTTACTTTGGAAGGTCTTTCTGCAGATATGACGGTGGCTTATGAAGCCAGAGAAACATCTACTTCTATTGTCAATGGCTTTATGTCATATGCTGGAATCGAGATTCAGAGATATAATGTTATTATCCGTTATGAATACAGTAATCCATTTGTATGGTGGCAGGTTCTGTTGTTTGGCGTGGGCATTGCCATAGTCACAGCAGGAATTTTATGGGGCATTAAACAGCTCTTTGAAAAAAAACTTGCAGACAGAGATGTAAAGGTTCACAATGTTTTCCGTGCAGTATTAAACCCGATCGTGATTTTAGCAGGGCTAATAGTTTGCTTCATGATATTCCCTGGAAGAGTATTTGGAACGGGAATCATCAACTATGTCTTTTTGGGGGGAAGTATTGTACTATTGACGCTTGTCCTGCTGTATCTTATTAATTTTAAAAGAATCGGGGAAGCTCCTCTTCTAAATATGGGGCAGATGAAAATGAAACTGCCCGGGTATTTACAGTCTTTCTGTATTGCCATGGCATTGTGGTACTGTTGTGAATATGTGAATGGTTTATATAATATCCATCATTACTATTCTCTTCGCAGGATGTTAATCTGGTTCTTTTTAGGATTGGTATGTACCTATTCTAAGAAGGAATTGTTAAGAATTTGGAATATTATATATTTGGTAATTGCTTCTGTTGCGTCATATTTTTATGCGAAGCCTTATTTGGATTTGGAAGAAGAGGGCGGTTTGTATGAATTGAATGCTTACATTATGGTAATTGGCGGTTTGGTTATTCTTTTATTGATTACCAATATCATACGGTTATTGTTAAAAAAGGATACGCTTTCCAAGAAACTATCTATTCCATATGTGTTGCTTTTTGCACTGTTGCTGGGGATGATGATTGCCTTCCGCAATACCCGTGATTGGGTAATTGTTATGGTAGTGATATTTGCTATATTTTATCTTCGGATGTGGTTTTGGAATAGAAGTGACCAGATTCTTAGTATAGTTGGAAATGGTGTGTTGTTGAATTTCATTTTTATGGTTTGCTATAGTTTGGTGCACAGACCATTTAACCGTTATCGTCTTTATCGTTATGGAATGGGATTTCATACAGTAACTGTAACGGGGGTATATTTGTCTTTGATATTAAGTGTGGCTTTGGTTTGGTTTTTACTCAAATATTATAAGACCAAGAGACTTGTGGATGCCTGGCCGCAGTTGCTTGTATTGATTGTGGGTAATGTATACCAGATATTAACACTTTCGCGGACAGGTTATCTCGCCTGCTTTGTGATGGAAGTGTTAGTCATTATCATATTCTGTTTGAAAACGGGAAAAGACAGATGGAAAAATATGGGTAAATGTTTTGGCGCGATTATTTCTTTAACAGTACTGTTTTTTCCAATTGTTTTCACGGTTACAAGAATTGTACCTTCATTTTGGAATGACCCTGTTTATTCTGAAGTTGAGGTGTTTGGACATCAGGTATTCCAGGGAACACCAAAAGACTCCGAATATTATATTGATATACAGTATTATTGGGATAAAGCAGGTGAAAAATTATTAGGAACAGAAGAAGAGGAAGTTTCATCGAGTGGTATTGAGAATCCAGCAGCACAATTGGAAAGTTTATGCTATGCAGTGTATACTGGAGTTCGAAAGCAGATACTTCCACAGGAGGTTTTTATTGTAAATGATGATATAGTAGTGGCTAGTAATACAGATGAGGCAGAGGATTGGGATTCTTTGGATAGCATGAGTAATGGGCGTCTTACTATATTCAAGGAATATATTGGAGAGTGGAATCTGACTGGACATGAAAAAATGGGATTCCCGGCATCCTTTGGTGGTGATCATGCTCATGCACATAATGTGTTTTTGCAGGTAATTCATGATCATGGCTTGATAACAGGTATTATCTTTATTTTGTTCGGTTTAACATCTTTTGTAATAGCGTTGATTCGTTTTATAAAGAAAAAAGATATGATGGATATTTTGACGATATCTGTAATTATAGCTTTTGCTGTTTCGGGTATGGCAGAATGGAATTTCCATTTATGTAATCCGTTTGGAATTTCTATTTTTATGGTAGTTACACCATTACTTTTTAAGAGTAGGAATGTGGAGAAAAATGAACACTGACAGAAAAATTTTTAATTATCAATTATTATATAGGCGAGCGTGTCTCATTATATATGATGTGGCAAGTGTTCTGATTGCCAGTTGTTTTGCGATCGTTCTGCGTTATGAATTTGAACTGGATATGATTCCAGATTATTTTTTAAATACAATTATCCGGTTCCTGCCGTTTAATATTATTATAACGTTGGCTGTTTTTCATTTTTTTAAGTTATATAACAGTTTATGGGCGTTTGCAGGAGAAACAGAACTTCAAAATGTGATTGTGGCTTGTTTCTTATCCTCTGCAATTAATGGAATTGGCTTAAATATTGTGAAGGTAGAAGTTCGTGCGGTACCTAACAGTTATTATTTTATGTATGCTTTTTCTTTAATAACCCTGATTTTTGCCAGTCGTTTTTCTTATCGCTTTTTGAGAAGCCGAAAGCATAAACTGCAGAACAAAAACAATGCGACCCGGGTTATGATTATTGGAGCAGGGGATGCGGGCAACTCCATTATTAAGGAAATTGTAACAAGTAATTTTTCCACTATGACAGTTGCTTGTATTATCGACGATGATAAGACAAAATGGGGAAGCTTTATTCAGGGAATCAAAGTAATTGGCGGCAGAGATAAGATTTTAGAATGTGCGGATGTTTACAGTATTGATGAAATCTTTATTGCCATTCCGTCAGCACCGCCTTCCGTGATTAAAGAGATTTTGGAAATCTGTAAAGAGACAGAATGTAAATTGCGTGTACTTCCAGGTATTTATCAGTTGGTAAATGGAGAAGTGAATGTCAGCAAACTTCGTGATGTAGAAGTAGAAGACTTGCTGGGAAGGGATCCGATTAAAGTTGATATCGATTCCATTTTAGGATATGTAAGTAACAAGGTAGTTTTAGTAACAGGCGGTGGTGGTTCCATCGGCAGCGAACTTTGCAGACAGATCGCAGGCCATAAACCAAAACAGTTGATTATTGTAGATATTTATGAAAATAATGCTTACGATGTACAACAGGAATTGATGAGAAAGTATCCGGAATTGGATCTTGTAGTTTTGATTGCGTCCGTGCGTAATACCAACCGAATGAATGGTATTTTTGAGACATACCGTCCGGATATCGTATATCATGCAGCGGCTCATAAGCATGTGCCGTTAATGGAGACCAGCCCTAACGAAGCCATTAAGAATAATGTTTTTGGGACGTGGAAGACTGCACAGGCGGCAGCTACTTATGGCACAAAGAAGTTTGTTATGATCTCTACGGATAAAGCGGTAAATCCAACGAATATTATGGGAGCCAGCAAACGTATCTGCGAGATGATCATTCAGACCTTTAATAAGCATTATGACACAGAATTTGTTGCAGTTCGTTTTGGCAATGTTCTGGGAAGTAATGGAAGTGTGATTCCCTTGTTTAAGCGTCAGATTGAGCAGGGAGGACCGGTAACAGTTACACATCCTGACATTATCCGCTATTTTATGACAATTCCAGAAGCAGTTTCACTGGTGCTACAGGCGGGAGCCTATGCAAAAGGCGGTGAGATTTTTGTACTGGATATGGGTGAGCCCGTTAAGATATTAGATCTTGCTAAAAACTTAATTCGTTTATCCGGTTATAAGGTAGATGAGGATATTAAGATTGAGTTTACCGGTCTTCGTCCAGGTGAAAAGTTATATGAAGAACTTTTGATGGATGAAGAAGGTTTACAGGATACAGCCAATAAAATGATTCATATTGGAAAACCAATTGAATTGGATGAAATGAAGTTTTTTGCATTATTAAAGCAAATGAAGGAAGAATCCAAAAATGAAAGTGCGGATATTCGTCATTTGGTAAAAGAAATTGTGCCAACTTATCAGTTAAAAGAATAAGAGAGCTTTGTTTGGGATGTACATGATAAGTGGTTGAGACTATGAGAATTAAGAGAGGTAAGCAGTGATGGAAAAGAAGAGAATTTATTTATCCTGCCCGACTATGCATGGAGAAGAACAGGAATTTATCAAAGAAGCATTTGATACCAATTGGGTAGCGCCGCTTGGACCAAATGTAAATGCATTTGAAAAAGAACTGGCAGAATATGTAGGAATTTCATATGCATCGGCATTGTCCGCGGGAACAGCGGCAATCCATTTGGCATTAAAAATACTGGGTGTTGGACAGGGAGATATCGTATTTTCTACGGACTTAACCTTTGCGGCAACCTGTAATCCAATTACTTATGAAAAAGCCATTCCTGTATTTATTGATTCCGAGAAAGATACCTGGAATATGTCACCGGAAGCTTTGAAAAAGGCCTTTGAAAAATATCCCAATCCTAAGGCGGTAATCATTGCCCATTTATATGGAACCATGGCAAAAATGGATGAGATTATGGCAATCTGTAAAGAACATAATGTGCCGGTAATCGAAGATGCGGCAGAAGCACTTGGTTCTACTTTGAATGGACAGTATGCGGGAACTTTTGGAGATATTGGTATTTATTCTTTTAATGGAAATAAGATTATTACGACATCCGGTGGCGGTATGTTAGTGTCACGCAAAGAAGAAGATACAAAGAAAGCCACCTTTTTAGCAACACAGGCAAGGGATGCGGCTGCTCATTATCAGCATACACAGATTGGTTATAACTACCGCATGTCCAATATTGTTGCAGGAATCGGAAGAGGTCAGCTGATTCACTTAGATGAACATGTGGCATTGAAAAGAGCCATTTATGAGCAGTATAAGAAGGCATTTGCAGATATTCCTGAGATCACGATGAATCCAATGAACCCAAATGGGGAAGCTAACTGCTGGCTGTCCTGTATTACACTTTCAAAGGATTGTAAGGTAAATCCTATTCAGATTATGGATGCATTAGCAGCGGAGAATATCGAATCGCGACCAATCTGGAAACCGATGCACTTACAGCCTGTATATGCGGACTGTGATTTCTTTACGGCAGAAGGCTTATGTACTGCAGAGAAAAACTGTGATATTGCTGTAGGCGAAAATAATGCACCGGACAGTGTGGGGGCGGATATCTTTGACAGAGGTATGTGCCTGCCAAGTGATATTAAAAACACACCGGAAGATATGGATAAGATTATTGGTATTGTGAGAAGTTTTTTTGAATGAATAAGAATACATTCTTGAGTTTATATTGTCTGATATTCTTAAAATTGTAAAATAAAAAGGAAAGTTAGATATGATCTACCGACATGTAATAAAGCGATTTATAGATATTCTTTTATCGGGAATTGCATTGATTCTACTTAGCCCGGTGCTGTTAATAGTAGCATTGCTTGTGCGTACAAAACTTGGTTCGCCGGTGCTCTTTAAACAAGAAAGGCCGGGAAAAAATGAAAAAATTTTTACCTTATATAAGTTTCGGACCATGACGGATGAAAAAGATGAAAATGGACAATTATTGCCGGACGAGATACGTCTGACTCCTTTTGGAAAGATGCTTCGTAGTACAAGCCTTGATGAATTACCAGAATTAATTAATATTTTTAAAGGGGAAATGAGTATTATAGGTCCCCGTCCTTTGTTGGTAAAATATCTTCCGTTGTATAATGAAGAACAGAAGCACCGTCATGATGTCAGACCAGGATTGACTGGCTTGGCACAGATTAATGGACGCAATGCGATTACCTGGGAAAAGAAATTTGAATATGATGTAGAATATGTTAAGAATCTTTCATTTGCTTTAGACTGTAAGATTTTCTTTGGAACGATAAAAGCAGTACTAAAACGAGAAGGAATCAGCAGTGC
>CAZHGE010000002.1:0-95163 GCA_964531805.1 uncultured Lachnospiraceae bacterium | reverse complement strand
CAGGACCAACTGGTGGTGCTGGTGTAGCTTTACCAGCAGGGATCTGTAACTTAATGTATCCTTCTACTTTTTTTGCCATGATAGGCACCTCCTATTTATCTATGTTGTGGTCACGGGCTAGGTAACCCTCCCACCGCTTAATGGAAACTTTCCAATAAACTTCGATTTCAAAAAACGATTAATGCGTATATACGCGTTTAATTGTTACCTACATTTTGCGGACTTCTTCAAATCCGATTTCAACAGGCGTTTCCCTGCCGAACAATTCCACATTGATTGTAGCTGTCTGTTTGCCATAATCAATTCTCTGAACTGCACCGACCGTATCTTTCCAAGCACCGGCAACTACTACAATAGTATCACCTTCTGCAAAATCAATCGATACATTCTCAGTCTTAATGCCAAGTGGCTTCATTTCAGCCTCTGTAAGCGGTACCGGCTTGCTTCCCGGTCCAACAAATCCTGTGACACCACGTGTATTACGAACTACATACCAGGTCTCATCATTCATTACCATATTAATCAGAACGTAACTTGGGAACATTTTCTTCTGAACAGTCTTACGGGTTCCATTTTTCATCTCAACAACTTCCTGCATCGGAACACGAACCTCTAAGATCTCTTCCTGTAAATTTCTGTTCTCAATCGTTTTCTCAATATCCGCTTTGACCTTATTCTCATAACCAGAATAAGTATGCACTACATACCAATTTGCTTCTGCCATAATAAACCTCTCGCCTTTCTATATCCTGCAACTTTTGTGCCGCAGGCGCAAAATTGCAACATGAACTTTGTTCATGTTTCACCTTTGTCCTTATAAAGAAGATAAGAAACTTACACCATACTGGATTACGGTATCCATTAATGTAATAAGAACTCCAACTACTACAGAAACGGTAACAACTACTACAGACTGTTTTAACATGGTAGTCGCATCAGGCCATGAAATTTTCTTAAATTCAGTTTTTACGCCCTTGAAAAATCCTTTTAATCCGGACTTTTCTGTCTTTGGGGAATCTCCCATAACGAAACTCCTTTCATAAAAAAGAAAAAAAAGTGGTCAGCCCAAAACTATTTTGTTTCTTTGTGCATTGTGTGAGTCTTGCAGAATCTACAATATTTCTTTGTTTCCATTCTGTCCGGATGTGCTTTTTTATCTTTTGTAGTATTGTAGTTACGCTGTTTGCACTCGGTACATGCTAATGTGATTTTTGTACGCATTTTTTCACCTCCAGTCAAATTTTGCGCATAAAAAAAAGACCTAAAATCTCATCTCGTCTGTTCATACTACCATAATAGTATCCTCTCGTCAACGGATTTTTTGATTATACTCTGTTTAATTTTAAACGCTATTACCGAATCATGATATAGTATTTTCCCGTATTTGTCAAAGATTTCTTTTTAAAAAATGAGTTATTTCTTATTATATGTGTGTTTTAGCATTGAATTGACAAATAAAATATGCTACATTAAAAGTAACTAATTAGATTTAAATGAGATATTAGGCTTATTTTTCATATCATTCCTGCCGATACAATGGATGGTATACACTCTTATCAAGGATGAAAGGAGGGGCGGACATGGCTAATTCTATCATGACAAATGTCTACAATCAATTTTCCACTACCTATATGCAGAAGAAAGCTGTCGGACGCTATGACACGCATAAGCGCAGCGAGTTACGCACTCTTTGCAGTTCCATGGCAAAGGTTAATCGTGATGCACCTCTTTATCTGATTGATAGTAGTGCTGATGCAAAAAAATATGTTATCAATTTAAAAGAAGAAGCCCGCGATCTGCGCAACACCATTATCTCCACACTCGGTGATGTAGAAGAATCTGCATTCAGCAACAAAATTGCCTATTCTTCCAATGAAAACATAGTAAGCGCTAAATATATTGGAAACCAGAGCCAACCGCTTCTTCCTTCCAAAGAGGATTCATCCGCAGATGGTTCTGTTATTTCTACAAACGGTGAGATTCCTTCTTATAACATAGAAGTAACCTCATTGGCATCTCCGCAGGTCAACTTAGGTGCTTATGTATCAAAAACAGAACGTGGTTTAGAACCAGGCGAATATTCTTTTGACATCAACGTTAACGATATGGGATACGAATTCCAGTTTAACATTAATGAATCCGATACCAATCTTGACATTCAAAACCGCTTGGCGCGACTAATCAATAATTCTAAAATAGGTTTGAATGCAACAATAGAAGAAAATGATGAAAACGGAGCCTCACTTCGTATCGAGTCCTCCAAGGTAGGTATCGATTATGGACAAAATTCCAAAATTTTTTCTATTTCTGATGATGATACCAGCAAGCACTCCGGTGCCGTTTCCTACTTTGGATTGGATTACGTAGCAAGAGAAGCATCCAACGCCCATTTTATTGTAAATGGAATGGAAGCCAGCGCTTCATCTAATCACTTTATATTACAGAATGATTATGAAATTACTCTAAACGGCATCAGTGAAAACAAAGGACAGACTACTACCATTGGTGTAAAACCGGATACAGAAGCTCTTCAGGAGAACATTTCCAGTTTGGTAGGTGGTTATAATAATTTCATCAAATCTGTATCCGAATATAAAAACACACAATCAGGAAGTAGTCACTTAATCAAAGAAATGAATCGTATTTCTAGTTTTTATCAGCAGGAAATGGAAAAACTGGGAATCAAGACTACCAAAGAAGGTACTTTAGAAATTGACAAAGAACAGTTACAGCAGTCTGTTGTAACCGCAGCAGAACCGGAAACTATTTCTTCCTTTAAAGCTTTGAAATCTTTTTCACAGTCCATGCTTCGTAAGAGCAGCCAGATTTCGCTAAATCCAGTCTCTTACATGAACAAAACGGTTGTAGCATATAAGAACCCAAGTAACAATTTCTTAAGTCCGTATGTGACCAGTGCTTACTCCGGTATGTTTTTTAACAATTATTGCTAGTTTATATACACAAAGAACCCTTCCCATCTTCAGACACGCTTTCGCTTAATTAAAAACGTAACGGCACTAAGTTTGTAAAATACACAAACTAAGTGCCGACGTTTTTAAAAAGTCTTCAGATGGGATAGGGTTCTTTTTCTATCCACATCTATCCCTACTCTCTATTTTTATAAGTTTCCATAACCATAACTGTACGTGGCATAATCTTGATTGGACCATGTACCGGGATGACGTCCTGAATCACACTTTCTTCCTGATAGGTATCAATGGAAACGTACCATGTGTGGTTTTCCGGTGGCATCGGAAGTTCGATGGTCTGTTCTTCCCAATGGGCATTGATTGCCAAATATACCAACTCATCATTTCCTCGACGATTGCGACCAGCATACATAATACCCACATAATGGTGATTACTGTTGTAATCCGTCCAGAATGGATGAAGTCCATGCTGGGATATTGGCGGATAATTCACCGAACAGTTTTCCGTATCAATTCGGATAATGCGGTGATGCTGTCTGAACCAAATCATATACTGGAAGAAATTAAACAACTCCCTGTTCTTATCCAGCAATGACCAATCCAGCCATGAAATAATATTATCCTGACAATAACCATTATTATTACCAAACTGGGTATTACCAAACTCATCACCAGCTAAAAACATTGGAATACCACGGCTTAACATAAGGGTAACACAGGCATTTTTTACCAACCTGCGACGTAAACAGTTCACTTCCGGATCATCCGTCTCACCTTCTACACCACAGTTCCAACTGTAATTATCGTTAGCACCGTCCGTATTATTCCAACCATTGGCTTCGTTATGCTTATAGTTGTAAGTATATAAGTCATGCAGTGTAAATCCATCATGACAGGTAATAAAGTTAACAGATGCCAAATGTCCACGGCTGTCCGGATGATAAATATCCGGCGAACCGGAAATACGGTTAGCAGCTACCTGTTCCTTACCATTGTCACCCTTCAAAAAACTGCGGATATCATCACGGTATTTGCCATTCCACTCAATCCAACGGTTCCATGATGGGAAAGTACCTACCTGGTACATTCCACCCGCATCCCATGCTTCAGCAATCAGTTTTACTTTTCCTAAAATCGGGTCATGGGCCATGGATTCCAGTAATGGCGGATTATTCATTGGTGAACCATCCTGATTACGTCCCAAAATCGATGCAAGGTCAAAACGGAATCCATCTACTCGATAAGCAATTACCCAGTGGCGCAGACAATCCATGATAAAATTACGTACAACCGGATGATTACAGTTTAATGTATTACCACAACCACTGAAGTTATAGTAATATCCGTCCGGTGTTAAAATATAGAACACATTATTATCAATTCCCTTAAATGAGAATGTTGGTCCCAATTCATTTCCTTCTGCCGTATGATTAAATACAACGTCAAGAATCACCTCGATGCCATTTTCATTTAATAACTTGATGACACGTTTTAATTCATTACCCTCTTTGTTACGCTCAGGGTTAGATGCATATGCTGTGTTAGGAGAAAAATAATTGACCGTATTATATCCCCAATAATCAATCAGGTTGTTGCCATCCACCACTCTGTGGTCATGCATCTCGTCAAACTCAAATATTGGCATGAATTCCACTGCATTGATGCCCAATTCCTTTAAATACGGAATTTTCTCTCTTACCGCATCAAACGTTCCAGGGAATTCCACTCCCGAAGAATCATGCTTCGTAAATCCACGGATATGCATCTCATAGATAACCAAATCTTCCAACGGAATCATTGGACGTTTGCTGTCGCCCCAGTCAAAATCATCCTTTACAACACGAGCACGGTATCCATGATTGATTGGATCAATCTCTTCCACACCCCATTCACGCAAACCTGCAACTGCCTTTGCATATGGATCTAATAATACTTTCGTCTTATCAAAAAGAAAACCCTTTTTCGGATCGTATGGTCCATCCATACGATAAGCATATTCCAAATTTTCTATATCCACTCCAAACACAATCATGGAATACGTATTTCCAATACGATAATGTTCCGGGAATGGCAGAATCGCAAACGGTTCCGTTTCTTTTCTCTTAAATAGTAATAATTCACAATAAGTCGCATTACTGGAGCTGATTGTGAAATTGATTCCACAAGGAATCGGAGTTGCTCCGTTAATTTCATAAAATCCGGGTCTTACCGAATAACCACTAATAATGTCCATAGGTATCAAGTTAATATGCTGCTGCTTTGTTGAAACAATGCGATTAGCTTCTTCCTTTCCGTTTCCTTCGAAACTATCTCCCTGTTCCACTAATAAGTCATTTGCTGTCATTTTGTTACTCACGCCTTTCAGTCCCTTAAACAGGTTCAATTTTCACTCCCCCTTATTATTCCCCTTGAGATCCAATTGTAAAATTGTGAAAATAACAATTTCATCCAATCGTAAATTTACTTGTTACTCCTGTGCAGCCACCATAGCAAGTGATGCTTCAATTACTTTATCCATATCGTAGTAACGATACTGGCCTAAGCGTCCACCAAATAACACATTCTCTTCTTTTGCTGCAAGTTCCTGATACTTGGCAAATAAAGTATCATTTCTCTCATTGTTAATTGGATAATACGGCTCATCACCTTTTTTCCAATCCGCAGGATACTCTCTTGTAATAACGGTATCCGGCTGCGAACCAAACTCAAAATGCTTATGCTCTATAATACGCGTATATGGGATCTGACGTTCCGTATAATTTACCACCGCATTTCCCTGATGATTCTCTTCTCCTTTAAGTAATTCATGCTCAAAACGAAGAGAGCGGTATTCCAATTCTCCTAACTGGTAATCAAAATATTCATCAATCATACCGGTGTAAAGAGTCTTGCCAAAAGTATCTGCTTCTACACCTTTTTCTGCATTTTCCTGTATAAATTCACGGTAATCCGTATTCAAACATACTTCAATGCCATCCAGCATCTTTTCTACAATTAAAGTATAGCCGCCAACCGGTATTCCCTGATAACGATCATTAAAATAATTATTGTCATATGTAAAACGAAGCGGCAGACGCTTAATGATAAACGCTGGCAGTTCCTTGCAGTCCCTTCCCCACTGCTTCTCTGTATAACCTTTTACTAATTTAGTGTATACATCCGTGCCTACCAAAGACAAAGCCTGTTCTTCCAAGTTCTGAGGTTCTGTGATATTCAAAGCAGCCTTCTGCTCTTCAATCTTAGCCTTTGCCTGCGCAGGTGTCTTAATCCCCCACAACTTGCTGAATGTGTTCATGTTAAATGGAAGATTGTAAAGTTCGTCCTCATACACTGCCACTGGTGAATTCACAAACTGGTTAAACTCTGCAAACTGATTCACATACTCCCATGTCGCTTTATTAGATGTGTGAAAAATATGTGCACCATACCAATGTACATTAATATCATTCCAATTCTTTGTATAGATATTACCTGCAATGTGATCCCTTTTATCGATCACAAGACACTTCTTTCCTTTTTGGGTCATCTCATGGGCAAATACCGCGCCAAATAATCCGGCGCCCACGATCAGATAATCATAGTGCATAATCGACTCCTTTTTTCAAGATATTATGATTTTCTTCGAATATCCCTTTTTTCCCATTATCAATTATTTTACTACATTTTTATAGGGACGGGCAAGATTGTTTGCAACTTCTGTCTAATTCCGTCACATTTGATATTTATTGGGAATACACCCACTATTTAACTGGCAAATTGCTAGATATATACCGTAAAATCAATTACCTGACAAACATAACTGTATTAAGCGCCTTTCTCCTCCAAAATCAGTAATCTTTTATGGTACTCTTCCAATATTAAAGCCGTCTTCCCGTTTTGAATTTGAAAATTGCGGTTCAATTCTTTTATATTATTTTCAACCTTTTCCATCCTGCGGGTTAAAATGTCTTCCGTTCTCACCAATTCATTAACAAGCATGCTTTCTACTTCGGATACCCGTTTTTCCACTCGTTCTATCCTATTGGTCAGTTTCTTCTCTACTTCGGATACTCGGTTTTCCACACGCTCTATCCTATTGCTCAGTTTCTTCTCTACTTCGGATACTCTTTTGTTCGTTTCTTTAATCATCTCTTCTGTTTTGCCAATTCTGGAATCTAACAATTCCGCAATCGCGCATAAATCTTTTTGCTCTAACATTGTCTTCATACTCCTTTCATCACTCTTTCATTTTCTCAAATTGTTTTCATATAAGGGAAATGAAAAGTCAGTTGAAGCATTAGAATTGATAATAGAAAAACTTTAGAAATCCCAAATATGCATATTAATTGTTAGACATCCATTGCAGAATGTATTTAAATTATAATGCGTATTTTACAATTTTCAATGCTTTATATGAAATTATTTCTTTTTCTATGATATGCACAAATAACAGGTGTTATAATTATGCATCCTATTCATGTTAAAGCAGAACGAAGAAAGCGACATCCTTGTATAGGACATCGCTTTCTTTATACCGTATAATCAAAAACCTTGCCACCTTTAGCAAATGTTCGTTCCTGCGTATTACGCCAGTCCATATTTCTGGCTTTTTCGAATAACTCCACTGCCGTTGGTTTCTCAACAAACGCACAGACAAATGCATTGCTGTCATTAGAAGATATATTTCCTTTTCGAATCACTCTTCCCCATGACACCTCCTGTATATCCATCCCGGCTGCATTCTGTAGATTATTCTGTACTTTTTTATCTTCCCATACTGCCTTTGTTTCAGATACAACCGAATTAGCAGCCACATCATAATCTTTTATATTAAAACAAAGAAATGTCAGGTTCTCTGCATTCTTCTGATAATCATTATAAGTTCCTACTGCATTCATTCTAATGTCTCCGTTACAAATCAAATAAATTCATTCACATTATTATTCGGTTGTTTTGCACGAAAACTTTAGACGAAAATTGTAAAAACTATATAAAGGAATTTGCCTGTTTCTCTCTATAAATCCTAGTCCTTCTGTGCCTTAACTTTCTCATAAAAGGGACGGAGTACCTCAATATCTTCTTCCAAATCATCTGCAATCATATCCAAGGACATATTTTTATTGATTTTTTTTCGTATCATTATCAGCAGAGTTTCTTCTCTTCCTTCTTCTCTTCCTTCTTCTCTCTCATCTGCTAACATTTCTTCTAATGCCTGACACATATCTACTTTCCCATCCTTCCTATAAGTTTTTTTAATTGGAATCAATCTAACTGCGTGTGTGCACGCCGCAATCATATCATATGCTTCTTCATCCAGTTCCTGATATGCCGGGTCGCTGCTTATTAACTCTTTTAACTTGCTTTTATCCTTTGCATATTTTAGGAAACTAAATATTTGTTTTAAATCTGTCCGAAATACATCTACATTTTCCAGTTTTGTCATATTAAAAATATGTAGCGGATAATCATTTACATATTTCTTTAATTCTTCCGGAATATCTGTAAAATCAATCAACTCATGTAAAGATTTTGCGCCGTCCCAATCATCGCCATAATATAGAACAATAGTAATGCAGGGATACAGTTTATCCTCCTTGCTAAAACCCGACAAAAATTCTGCGTTCTCTTTTTTCTTCAACTGTTTTACCTGTTTACGAATCCTTGCAGCTTGTTTTCCATATTCTGCCGCATCATATTCCAACGTGCGCAAAGGCATTAAATAGTGCACCCGTTCCTGATTCTCAACTCCTATCAATGCAAAATTCACCCCGAATGCACTCTTTTTAATCAGATCACGCCGCAACTGACGATATCTCTCTGATTTTTTCCTACTCCATCGTTTCAAAAAAGACTGTGAGTCCACTTCCTGTAAATCCGATTCCTGTATCCTTTGCTCTCCGGCAAATAAAAGTCCGTTAATCAAATCGGCATAGCGCTTATCATCTGACAAACACCGTCCTATTTCTAAATCCTTCTCCATACATGAATACCTCCTAACTGTGGCAGGAGATATCAAATCCATCATTTAATCTTTTGTATACTAAGCATTGCACCTTCTTCCCAGCACATTACTGCCCAAATACATCCTATGAACCTCACTGCCTTATTGATTTGAAATAAAGCATTGATGTTCCAAAAGATAAGCGCAGAAATACTGCCAAAAGATATCGGACCACTGACTAGTTCATCCAATAAAGAATCTTAGAATATGTAATGCTTTAGATTAATATACCATTCAAGAAATGGCGGTGCAAGTGAAATATAGCATTTTATATATTTTCTACGATATGCACAAATAACAGGTATTATAATTATATAGGAAGTACAATCGCGGGAACCGGATTTTACACAATATTTGGTATCAAATACCTACACCACCATCATAATCTTCACATAATCTTCCACCTTATCACGCATGATGTGGAATCCCTTTTCAATTTCTTCAATAGGAAACTTGTGGGATATCAATTCTTCCGGAATAATCGCTCCCACAGCCACTCGTTCTAACACATAATGCCAGTCATCATCAATTTCTCCTGTAAAGGATGAATTCCATGTACCTGTCAATCTGAGCTGATTACGCAGAATTTTCCAATATACCTGCTTCTCAAACATCATATCAGAATGCGGATTGCCTACAAGACACACGTATCCCCCCGGAGCTGTCAAATCAACAGCCTTTGTAACCGTTTCGTTTCTTCCTACACATTCAAAAAAGACATCTGCCCCTTTTCCATTTGTACGCTCCAGAACCCATTCGGTAACATCCACTGTTTTACTGTCGCAATAGCATTTTTCGTCCAGACCGAGTTTTAATACATTCTGTTTTTGCGATTCCTTATTTCCTACCACCAGAATCTTATGTACGCCTGCATCCAGCAAAAACATCAACAATAATGTTCCGATGGTACCAACACCGCAAACTACCACGGTATCCCCTGCTTTAACCGAAACTCTTCTCATAGCATGAACGGCAACCGCCATCGGTTCTAGCATAGCCGCCGCTTCAAAAGATACATTGTCAGGAAGTTCAATTAAATTAGCAGCCGGTACTGTTACATACTCTGCATATGCCCCATCCCTCCTGGAACCAACATAATCATAACTTCTGCACATCTCATACTGTTTATTCTGACATGGTCCACATTGTCCACAGGGAATCAGTGGAAAAATACCCACTCTCTTTCCCATCCAAGTAGTCTCAACACCTTCACCCAAGCCAACTACAACACCCGAAAATTCATGTCCCGGTATCAAAGGATGTTTATGTGCTCCCGTTTGATAAATGCGCGGAATATCCGAACCGCAAACACCGGCCGCTTTTACTTCAGTCAAAACTTCGCCTACTGCCGGAATCGGCATAGACACCTCTTCACATCGAATATCATTCGGACCATGCAATACATATGCCTTCATTTTCTATCCCTCTACCGACTTTCGAAATCTCTCCAAATCTTCTCTGGTTGTTATCTTAAAATTCTCTTCTTCTCCAGGAATCATTGCCACATCCAAACCTGCTAATATAGCCGGTTCTGTAGAACCATTTATGGATAAGATTACAGACTGCATCTTTCCATCCGTATTCTCACACTCTTTCTCAAGCAACTCCCGATTTGCATCCAAATACTTTCCTAATACAAACACCTCCGGTGCCTGTCCTGCAAAAATCTGCTCTCTGTTGAGCAAAGATGCAATTGACTTCCCATCCTTACTCAGATAAACCGTATCCTTCATAGGTAAAACCGGCAAAATACCATCATGTCCATTCACACCTGCAAAACAATCCGATATCATCTGTGCAGACAAACAGGGCCGTGCCGCATCATGAACCATAACATAATCCTCTTCCTTTGCAAAAACAGCAATGTCTTCTAAACCGTTCAAAATAGATAACTGCCTATTTTCTCCCGGCAAAGAAAAACCTTTTACCTTAGTTTCTAACCCAAACATCTTAAGCCATGCAATAATTTTTTCCTGCCATTCTTTTTCTGCCACAATCCAGATTACATCCACTGCCTCATGAGCAGACAAAGTCTTAATACAATATGTAATAATGGGTCTCCCTGATACTTCAATATACTGCTTTGGAATACTACTTCCAACCCTGACTCCGCTTCCACCTGATAAAATCAATGCTATGTTCATTCAAATCCCCTCTCATCCTCAAAGCAAGGAGTTTGCACAAAAAATACCCCTTTATAAGACTAATTAAAACTTCATCTCCCGGATATTCTTTAGAGTCTCCCCATAGGACACTTCCTTCCCAAATAAAAGAGTTGTACCAAGCACAAATCCTTTCACACCCTTTGGCGCAAATTTTTGAATTTTGTCCGCACTACACGCGCCATCCCAATATAACTCAAATCCCATCTCTTCTTTCATGGACAAAAGTTTTGCGTATTTATGTCCCACATATGGTAAATACATCTGACCTGCATTGCCAGGATTAACAGACATTACCAATACTTTTTTCACAATACGTAGCATCTCCATAACCGTTTCCACACTGGTTCCCGGATTAATGGCAATCCCCGGAATCATACCGGCATTAATAATCTTCTGTAAAGTAGTAGAAGGATGATACTCTGCTTCCGGATGAATATAAACCGTATCACCTTTTCGAAGATTCTCCAAAAACAATCCAATATGGGTACTTGGATGCTCTACCATTAAATGAACGTCCAGCGGTTTTGTCGTTGCACTTGCTATATAGCGCATATCATTTAATGACATGGCATAATTGGGCACATAGCGGCCATCCATAATATCGATATGAAAGGAGTCGATTCCTCCTTCTTCCAGTTCCCGTACTTCTCTTTCTAAATGACCATAATCGGCACACATCATAGATGCCATTAGTTCAAAATTCATTTGTATTCCTCCCCTAAAAGTTATTACAACATCATAGTCATATATGGCGGAATGCAGATAATACCATCTTTTATAATCAAATCCCTTGGATGAATAATATAACTTTCTCCTATTCGTTCCTTGTATTTTTCTCTAAAGTTATTCAATGATGTTGTTTTATACTGTTTCCCGGATTTAACTTCTATCGGATACATCTTGTATTTCAACTTACTGTTATTTGAAATAATAAAATCAATCTCCATATCATTTCTATGTTTTTCTTCGTTGTAATGACTATAGAAATATAGTTTGTGTCCATTCGCCACCAACATTTGTGCTATCACATTTTCATAGAGCATTCCTTCATTGATTTGCAACCTACCTGCTAATATTTGCTTATACACTTCATCCTCAAGCAATTCATTCTCATCAAAAGCATGACTAAGCAATAATCCAGTGTCTCCCATATAGCACTTAACGTAAGTCCTAGTTTCATTTAATGAAAGTCCTACATTCGGATCATTACACAAAAAGCATTCATTCGATATCATCGCATCTGACAACCAGAAAAATGTTTCCTCATATTGCTCAGCGTAACTGCCATCCTGCACCTGCTTAAAAACAACTCTTTTTTCATGCTGTGAAAGAAATCCCGGTATCTGGTCATATATAGCAAGCACTTTACTTCTATACTGCGCATTTATTTTCATAATATCTTCACGATACAGTTTAAGAATGTCTCGTTTTTCCCTGTCCGCCTCAGTAAAATCCTTTTTATTCTCAATAAATGCCACTACTGGCATTGGCATTCCACCTACCAGCATATACTGGTGAAATAACAACATTGCCTGATTGTGCATACTTCTTTCCAAAGGTTCTTTCTTTTCGAAACATTTTTTGATGTATTCCACAAGTAATTCTTCTCCCAACGCAATTGCAAACTCTTCAAAATCCAGCGGATACATATTAATATGTCGTTCTTCCGATGGTATCACAATATCCTTTACATTTTCTTTAATGGATATCAATGACCCCGTTTCGATATAATCATATCGTCCATCTGCCACCAAATATTTTATTGCAGCTCTTGCCTGCGGAAACATCTGAACCTCATCAAAAATAATAAGTGACTTTCTCTCTCTCAGTTTTTTTCCAAAATGTGCTTGTAACAGCATAAAAAAAGTATCAAGGTCATTCAAATGTCTATCAAAGTACATCTCAACTTCCTTATCTTTTTTTGCAAAGTCAACAAGAATATAACTCTCGTACTCATTCTTTCCAAACTCCTCACAGATTGTTGACTTTCCAATACGGCGTGCACCTTCTACCATCAGGGCTTTCCTTCCCTGGCTTTCATTCTTCCATTTCAAAAGTTTTTCATATATCTTTCTTTTTAATACCATAGGCACCTCCAAATAATACTTTTCTAAGCATATTCTGATTATGCGCATATTTAAATTTCACACTTTCTTTGATTATACGCACATTGTACATCATATTTTTGATTATGCGCAAGTGCATTAATTCACCATTCTTTGATTATGCGCAGATAGCCTAAGATATTATGTACATCTAATACAATATTTATGCGTACTTGCTATTTGGAGTTTACTTTTTATTTTTATTATGCCAAAAAATTCTTATCCGCATAAACCAGTCTATACTTATCCCTATTCTTCTCAAAGAAATAGGATAAAAGTCTCTCGGATAAGAATCCCGGATAACGATTCAAATAGATATCCTCTTTCTGCCCGCCATGCTCAGCGGTTGCATCCAGCAAAGGAAAAAGCCACTCACATAAATCATGCAGAACTTCTTTTCGCATGATAAACATATTGCAGGGTGAATATAACCCTTTGACAAAAAAGTTCTTCATACTTTGATATTCTGCTTCATCCTGCTGTCGCACATACTCAAACAAATAATCTAAATCACTTCCGTCATGGCGGCTTCTATAATTCGCTTCCAGACTTGGCTCCACATACAATGGCACCGGCAAAATGACATCAATTTCATTTTGTTCCATTTTTAACTGCCAATCTTCTGGCAATAAAAAATGTCTCCGATAATGCACCAATCCAACAATATCTTCTTTCGCATTCTTCCAAATCCAGTACATTGCCGTCAATTCGCAATACTGCTTATTCTTATGAGAAATATTTTCTCCAACATCATCAAGCAAAATATCATCTGATAATCTATCTTTTGTCAATGATGCACCAACCTGTATTTCCCTTTCATAGAGAGCTAATGTATATGGTATAGTTAAAGCTTTATCAAAAAAAGATTTTGCTACATACACGGTTGCATTTCTCTTGATTTCTACCCTGAAATTTTCATTCGCAATATTTGAAATGCCGCCTTCACCTGCACTACAGTTCCTCTCCCCAACACAATCCATATTATCAATTTTTTGAAATGTTCTTCCTATCTCCGTGAAAAAACATTTCAAAAAATCATTACGAAGCTGCAAATCCAGTTCTACTGTTACTGGATAAATTTCCGTAAACCCCAGCGAATACAAGTGAGCACTTATCTGTGCATGAAAAACACCTCTTGTCCCAATAAAAACTGGTATATTTTTTTTTAAAACACCACCCGCAATTACTGTTTCATCTAGCAAATTCACAACCGGAACCTGATTAATTTCAACTGGATTATCCTCTGTATTATCTGTTAAAAAGGCTTCTATCTTAATAGACGGATATATCTTTATCAAATATCCAGCCAATGTTCTTGCTCTAGAATGTGCACCGAATATATATATTTTGTTTAATTTTGTAAAATCCACAGTGCACTCCTTCCTTGCCTACATTTTTGCAATCTTTGTCACTTTACCATTTACCAGTAAATCAACTGGATCATAATATGGATAAGAACCATTTCCCATTCCATTAACTATCATGTCAAAGGGAACTTGTATCAATTCCTTTCTATTCACAAAGTCCACATACAACAACGACTTATTTTCTGCTGGGAATGGTACAAAACATATTTTCTTTTTATACGGTAATTTTGAAAATCTTTCCGCAATTTCCGGATTCTTCGTATATATCATAACAAATAAATTATTCCAATTTATCCGCTTCTTTCTCTTTTCCCAGCAATGTTCAGCTTGTTCAAAAGAAGAATAATGCAAAAAATTCAATTTTACATCTCCACACCTTACTACAGGATAATCGCTTTTTGATAAGCTATAATACTGCATGTCTATTAACTCTAATTCTTCATTCATATACTTATCAAGATTTTCTATTATCTTTATATAATCCTCGTCACTCTCGTACATATCTATAAATGGAGATGTGAACGGCAATCCCAAGTTATGATAGGTATACCCACCCCAACAATTACATGCAATGATACTCGGTGGATTCTTTCTTAATTGCAGTAGTTTCTCTATATCGAACGCAGGATTCTTTAATATATTATGAGTAAATACAATTTCATCACTAATATTCAAACTGGCTATATCTCTCAGAATTGACTCTAATATTTCTGGTGCATACGCCAGCACAATAACAAAATCATACTCCACCTTACTAATATCATTTTTATTTATATAACGATATCCTCCCATTTCAGAATAAATAGAAGATTTTGCAGTTACACCAACCACCTGAAAATGTTCCTTCATCTCATGATATTTAAGTAGATTGATATTTTCAAAAAGGCAGTGCCCCATTCCCCATAAAAGACATTTTTTCATAATATATATACCCTTACTTTGCGTTTTGTAATAAGCATACCTTGCTTCCTAAGCGAATAAGAATATTACTCTACCGCATACACTACCGTTTCATCACCTGCAATAGAATAATGCCTGAAATATAATTTATAATTGGGATTCAATTCTAAAATTAGTTTCGGAATTTCCCATATATCTTCTAATTTGTGATATACACTTATTGCAAGACGAGGTTTATACATTTTAATTGTATTCTGCGCTCCTTTTATTGCTTCACACTCGCTGCCTTCAATATCCATTTTGATAAAAGTAACCTTATCTTTAACAATAGAATCAATATCCACCACCGGAACCGTTATATTCCCATCCTCTGATAAATGAGAAGCCACATTTTCTCCGGCTGAAAAGCGAAGAATTGTTTCCTCACTCCATAAGCCTTTCTGAAATAATGTATAATTCCCCGCACATGACTCTTTTAATCTTTCTTCACACAGAACCATGTTCTCCTCATCCGGTTCGAACGCATAAACATAAGCATCTGTATCTTTAGCAAACTCCATGAAACGCATTGCATTTGCCGCATCATAGCAGCCACCATCAACGAACACTTCTCGCTCTCCCATATTTTGACCCAATTCAGGCAAATCAAAATATTGCCTTTCATACCAAAAGTCAGCCTGCATCTTTGCAATATTTACAATTCTATCTTTGCTAATCCTAGCCGCTCTCAGCTGCTCATATTGCTCCTGCTGATACTTCAATGCTGAAATATAAATAATCGAATCTCCATCATCTGCCTTTATAAACTCATCGAATGCAATAATCTCTAATCCACTTACACAACCGCTGGCATAACTATCTATAAATGCTTCAAAAGACACGTCTGAGAATAACTGTACTAAATACTGTCCTCTGATTCCTGCTCCAAATATATATTTTTTGCGTGTATCACGCTCAAACACCTGCCGAATCGCCTTGTATATCTCTACACTCTGAATCAAATTCATCAGATACTGCTCGTCTCTTGTCAGACTATACATAATACGGTTCTCAAATACACGCTTGGATTCTTCATCTGCAATCACATCATATATTTTTTTTGTAACTTCCATCAAATTATAATCCATATACACCTCAAAAAAACTACCACAGTCGCTTATTCATTTTCTAACCCAAATGCCCGCATCGTTTCTTCATCAAAAATCAGCTCCGTATCGATCAAATGGACCTTCTCTTTTGGATATTTCTTAATCAATTCATTATATAACCCCATTCTTGATTTTTCGTAAGTATTTGCAATCACAATGGCGTCATACCGCAATTCTGAAATTATTGTTGGTGCAGCTACATCCAAACCAGCTTTCTTTAGTTCTTCAAAATTACGGTCCACCCATGCTGTCACTTCGCAAAATCCTGTTTTATTCAGATAGGTATACAACCTCTGTCCGTATGTTCCCGCACCGTAAAGCACAATTCTAGAACCTTTTTTCACCTTTGAAAATGGGAACAAATAATCCAATTTCTCATAGCCTCGATATAAACCATCTGATCGTGGAATCATCAAAAACAATACATACTTTTTCCACTGTTCGCTTAAATCATATATCTGACTATCTTTTTGAAAAGCCCGTTTCACAGATTGATATAATATCCTAAACTGTTCTCGTTCTTTCTCATAATCCTGTAAACGCTTCACTATTGATGATGTGGTCTGCCTATAATGATACAGACATTCATGCATGACATATATACTATCTACATGCAAAAGACAAGGATAGGCACAAGCCGCATCCTCTCCCATTACAATGCGTTCATCCACAGCCATTTGATACTTTTCGACACATTCTCTGCGAAATAGTTTGTCCCACACGCCTGGGAAAATACACCACTCAAAAAAAGCATCCCCAACAATCATCTGAGGATATATGTACTGCATTAATTCCTGCTTGTCGTACCGGCCTTCTTCTACACCATGATACACTTCCTTGCAAACATTTCCCACATCTTCATAACGCCCACACATAACAATATCTACATTCTGTGTAGTCATCCTTTGATACATACGTTCATACATATCCGGTTCAATCCAGTCATCTCCATCCACATATGCAATAAGCGAACCTGTTGATGCCCGCATTCCTACCTTTCTTGCGCTCACAAGCCCACCATTCTCTTTATGAATCACACGAATGCGACTATCTCTCCCAGCATAAATGTCGCATATCTGTCCACATTGATCAGTCGAACCATCATCAACCAAAATAATTTCCAAATTTTGATATGTCTGGGCTAGTATACTATCTAAACAAGTCGGAAGATAAGCTTCTATATTATAAATTGGAACTATGATGCTAATTAATTGATTCCTATTTTTCACAAGGCAATATTTCCTTTTTTCTATTTATCAATCCTGCTTAACAGATAATTATAATTACCTACAATTCTCTTTTTCTCACATTCCTGTTCAGCATTATACCACGACCCTGCATAATGGTGGATGGCATAAGTATTTGCTCCAATCTTACCATAACCATGCTCATTAATCGGTGAAAGATACTCAGTGCTTAAAATAATTGCACCTCGAACCTTCTGTATCTTCCCATCTTTCTTTAACCCCAGTTCACATAGAGAACGAGTCTGATAAATCGGCGAAGGAATCAGGTTCAAAGTACCTTCTGCATTTTTAAATTCTAACTCATCATATAAATCCATCATCTTCTTGATTACAGGATGTTGTTTGACTGCCCCGAAACCTTGCCCGAAATTTACATTCAATGAACTTTCAAACCCGCAAAACATATCACATTTTAAAAGTTCATCCAATGATCTTACTACTTCAACATCCGTATCTAGATAAATACCACCATATGTGTAGATAACATCCAATCTTGCATAATCCGGTACAAAGCCCCATTTTTTTGCTTCATATGCCTGCTTCATATATTTATTTTTTGCAATATCATAATTATCTTCATTCCAACAGGTTATCTCATAATCAGGACAATATTTATGCCATGTTTCAATATTTCGTTTAAATGTATCAGGCATCTCATTATGACCAAACCAAAAATAATGAATATGTTTGGGTATTTTACATACTCCATCCAAACTTAATATTTTATTCCCAACATCATTTATAAACAATTCAGGGAAATAAACCTCTTGATCATGACAAATATCATTTGAGTCTAATTGCTGCACAAGTTCATCAGCAAACTTTACAGTTGTAACCACCCAGATACACTCTTTCAATTCCTTCCGCAAGTCATCCATAGAAATAACTGGAATTCTATATTTACCCACTTCAATAGATGTTCCAAATCGAAAATTATCAACAACACATAAAATCTTTTCTGTAACCTGAAAAGACTCGCAAAAATTATAGAAATTCTGACCTGCGCAAAAACATACAATTTTCTTTTCTCTTATCTTTTCTTTAAATTCAAGTATTGTGCAGTTAGAAACTTTTATCATACTTCTATCCCTTTATCAAACATCAAAAACTGTCCCGCCGTATACTATGCCAAATTATCTGCTCTTCTTTAACACCTTTTTCTATCAATTCCTGTTTCACTTTAAATGCAGCATCACGTACATCAATTGCAATAATAATATAATCAAATATAATCGTATCTATCTTATCAATTCCCACTATTTCATAGCCGGGAATATTTATTTTCTTATAGTTACGATCAACCCATAATACAATATTGCAAAACTGTTGCTCTTCATTCTGTTTTATATAAGCCTTTCCTAATTTGCCCGCACCATACAAAATCACGTTATCAAACTTCTTAACATCATTAAATGGGAAAATTGGATATAGTTCTCCTAACGTTTCTTGGAAACACATCTTTTTTAATGCTATAGAATTAATAAAAAAATGTTCTAATTGTACTTCTAAAATCGCCCAATTACCTGACTGTTTAAATACATCTTTTAAATATTGATAAACTCTGTAAGTCTTATCTACAAACTGTTCATCTTTGATGTAAGACGGAATCTCTCCTGTTTCCCTTTGCCTATGATAATAGAAACTTTCTGATAATAGTTTAATAGAATCCGCTTGTAAAAGATATGGATATGTTATTACAGAGTCTTCTCCGTAATAGCAGTCTAAACTATTCACATTTTTAAATTGCTCTAATAGCATATCTCTCTTAAAAATCTTAGAGCATAGACTCGGATCCATCGCCCATCTATTGGTTGAAGAATCCCAAAGCATTCTCGGTATAATACAATTTGCAATGTCAGCCTTCCTATATACACCTGGTTCATATACTAATTGTTCTGGCGCTATCTTACTTTCATCAAAATATCTAATAATCTGACATCCAATCATATCATATGATTCTATCTGTGACAGCATCACGCTATACATTTCAGGTGCAATCCAGTCATCTGCGTCCACAAACGTTACATACTCTCCTCTTGCTACAGACAAACCATTATAGCGTGCATGCAACAACCCCATATTTTCTGTATGAAGTACTATAACATTTGTATGCTCTTCAGCATACAAATCACAAATTGTCCCTGATTCATCCGTAGAGCCATCATCAACCAAAATAATCTCTTTTTCCGTTAAGGTTTGATTTAAGACACTTTCCAAACATTTTACAAGATATAATTGACAATTATATATAGGTATAATTACGGAAATCTTCACATCGCACATATAGGATTATTCTCCTCTTCCTATTTCATGGCACTTAACTTAACAACTCCCTCCAACAGACCTCCAAATGATCTCTTATTGTCAATCATTTAAACTCCCATGAAATTGTCTTTTCCATTCTGCTATCTCTTCATATGGAATATTTATTTTTATATTACTTTCTCTATTTACAATATCGGATAACGCTGGTATATCTTCATCTGTAAAAATAGGCAATCCCCAGTCTCTGCCCATTTCTTTTGCCCTGTTATCTATTGAGAAAATGAATGACCTTTTCCCTTTTTGCAAACATCTTATTCCACCATGCAATCTTGTCCCAATATAATCCACACTTTCATGATTTAACAAAAAATCATCTAACGATTGCAAATTCGAGTTTATCAATATGGCGTGTTCATTCATTGCTTTGATATAAGTCGCATCTGTAGGACCTTGAGGCCAAAAATAAATTTTATCATAATTTTCTTTTATAACATCCATTATCTTTTTATCTTGTTTCCATCTGCCCGGTGTAAACATTACTATTGCATCCCTGCCTTTATTAACCGGAATTCTCCTACATAAATCCTCATCCAACCTCCACGTTGTTAAACATCCAGTATTAATAACGTTTTTAATCCCTATCTTTTGTAATTTTTCCTTTGTATAATTATCTCTCACTGAATGAATGTATTTTTTTGATAAGACCCTACGCAAGAGTTCTATTGTGAGTTCATCAGGATCCTCTTGATATTGATACCACCCAACTCCTGCTAAAACAATTTTACCTTCCAGTTGCTTACAATTACTTCTACTAACTCCAAAATTCGGTTCATACTCCATATGGGAACATAAAGCATTTGTCCCCCCAACAAATATTATTTCACTTTTCATAGCATAATTTAATGCCATTCCACTTAATTCATCTAAAAACGGAAGTTTAAATTGAAAGTGATACGGAAACAATTTAGATATTGTATCATTTACAGAATCCATAATTATATCGTTTCCATGATTTTCCACTGCAATTCTTGTATCCATAATTCCAATCGTTGCACTCATCAAGTCTAGTTCAGAAACACCATATATATTATTGATACCGTTTTCTATCAACGCATCTCTTATCATTTTCTGATTAGGCATTGCCACACCTATAATGATAGAATCTATACATTTTTGCTTTTTCCATTCAGTAAATGCATAAACAGGAATTCCCTCTGCATGTGTATCTGCTTTGCTTTCCCCATCTGAAATAATAAATGCTTCAATAACTACATTTCTACTTTTTAATATTCGCAATACGGCATGTGCATAATGTCCTAATCCATATATACAGACTCTTTTATTATCTTTTATAAATTTATCTAACGATGTAGCGCTATTCATCTGCACAAGTCCCCCTACACCTTGTATTTCCTTATCTTATTTTTATTACCTCATTTTTGATTGCTTGAACAGCTTTATTAAAACCTAAATCTTCATCAGAGAAATCGATTAAATACTTATCACATAAACTTTTATAATTGCGATAAACGCTTTTCTTACCATCTCTAATTTTCATAATAGCTTCTCTACACTCAGCATCTGAATGAATTTTATAAACCCCATCACAATATTTGTATATTGTTCGTTCCGCTCCAAAAACAAGAACAGGTTTATTCAAAAGTACCGACTCCGATACAACAGTCCCATTCAGCGACGCTGTAGCCTGTGAATTATTAATTATTTCCTTTATATCCGTCCCAAGATCAAGTAATTTAACATTTTTCATCTCACATAAAGTTTTGTAAAATAACTGGCTTTTGAACTTATAAGTTCCCAACACAAAACTATAATGTAGCAATGTATTCACCTGAAACTGCAGCGGATGCTCCTTAATAACTAATTTCCATCCCTCTGGTAAATGATTAGAAATCATTTGGATTGCCACAATTTGACTATCCATATCACATCTGCCTGCCACAACTGCCTCCGGTTCAAAATGCAGCGAAAAATAAATATACTTTTCCTTTTTATCTAAAGGTTCACTTACTTTTTCATAATATTTTTTTATTTTCTTTACTTCTTTAAAGTAACGTATTCTATCAATCGTATTTACATTCCAAACATCCGTCCCAACATTTTTATATCGAATACATTTAACAATATCTAATCCCAACGCGCCGAATTTCTTATATGTAAAATCATATATTCTCCCCCATACTCCACTACCTAATCTTTTCTTAGGATGTAACTCCCCTTTATAAAAAACGGTATCTTTTAAATCGTTTTTTTCAGTTATCTGCAATATTTTTTCATCCAAATTATCATACACTATTCTTGTGTTGTTTAACATGGACCCAATATTATAACTATGAATATGTTTCATTGTTGCATACTCAGAAAGTAATCTATCCCATGGATATCCATGATTAAGACCTTTAATAATTATAAAATCAAACTCATATACGCTGAATATCTGTCTAATCAAAGCATATCCTCTATAATAAAACCATTTTCCCATCTGAAAATCTGTTGAAAAACGGCTGTAACAGTTCTCCACCTTAAGTTGTGCTTTCCATAATTTATCTAATTCTGAATAATCAAAATAGGTCATATCCGTATTATTACGAAAATCATCAAACGAATATACCTTTCCTATTCTATCATTTAATTTACACTGGTCCGCTCTTTCCGTTATGAGCACAGAAATACTCCAATCCGTATTCTTCATTATGTTTTCTACAATCTTTAACTGGTTATCAACCAATAAAATTCTATGTGGCATTGTTGGTCTCCCTTCCAGGATTTCATTTGAAATTATTATGTTTTTATAGTATCCCTAGCAAATAAATATTGAAAGAAAATCCTTCAACGTCAAAAGTTCTTCCATTTGGTAGGATAACAACTCTTGTACAAACTCAGTTTCCAAATCTTTATCTCTAAATTTTGTTATAAAAAACTCTATACAATTACATTTACCTGTTCGATAATTATACTCTATTAAATGACTTGCTCTTCCTGGAATAAAATATATATTTTCTTCTCGTTCTATTATTCCACAGAATATTGCACCTTCTCCTTTTCTCTCCCTTATTCTTTGATCATTTAAAATATAGTTACTAAAATTTAAAACTTCTCCATTTTGATTCATATAAAAAATATTCTTAGCATAATAATTACTTGCAAAAATACATTTATCTATTAAAACAATATCAGAATATGGTGCCAATCGCTCTCTATCAGATGCTGCACTTTCCAATGCAACATATTTTTCTATTTGTCCCGATTCTGTATTTATCCTGTATATATCTAATGTATCTGAAACGGTCGCCAATAAATCATTATCTTTTTTAACCATATTGCGAATCACATGTTCAGACTCAATTGAAATTACTTTTTTACCAAAACTTATTAAATCCAATATCAATAGTTCTTTTCTAACTGGTAATGAAACAATCATCTGATTACCATCGAAAACAATTGCAGAATTTTTTCTTTCTTCTATAGTATATTGATTAAAGAATTCTGTTAGTTCCTTATGCTCCGATACGGTTTCCTTAACAGAATCTATTTTCCATATAGTTCCATTTAAATTCGTTGGAAATAGTAAAAAAGTATCTTCACATTCATAAATTTTTTTTGAAAAGGACGTAACACCATATTCCTGTGGAATTTCTATAGCAGTTACTTTTTCACTTTCAATATCATAAATGTGGACATGATTTGATGCTAACGGGAAGAAAAATAATCTATTTTTTAATTTTCTTACAGTTCCGTGAAGATTAGTTCTTGTAAGCGCGTATCCCTCAAATTGCTTTACATATTCTATTTCTTTTGTCGTGATATCACATTTAACAAGTCCATTGTATCCCATATTAGAAATCCACAGTTTTCCCTGTTCATCAAATATATATGCATATCCACCTACATTTTGAAAACGTTTCATACCAAATCCTCTAAAAAAGCGGCATCCAATACACATTGAACACCGCTTTTGTTTCTCTATGCCGCCTTCATGCGTATATATGTTATTGCCTATATCAAACCAAGTGCACTCTTGAAACCAACGTATCCTGTCAGATTGCATTTTAAGCCTAATCTATTATAACATATATCGACATATTTAGAGATTTTGTTTAATCTTTACTCCTCATAAATATTCTGCACCATCACTGGTTTCCCAGCATCCCTGAATTCCATCATCAAAGGCATAACATCCCCATAATACAAATCGTAATCTTTGGTACAACACTTTACACCCTTTTCCAATATCTTACCAGGATATCTTTCCAATAATCGGTTAATATAATTTCTAACTTCATTCACACCCGTGCTATCCGGAAAAATCTGTATTAGCAGGTCTATCTGATTTTTATATTCCTTAAAAAGCTGAAGATTTCTTTCGATCTTATTCTGTGCGGCTTCAATATCTCCTATGTAAGCACCTAGGCTGATTCCATAGAGCATTTTCTTTTTAGGATTTTTCTTCGTATTGCTTTCCTTATGGAACGCATCTTTCTCCTGTCCCATAACAGACTGACCAGACGCTTCTTCTCTTTGTTCCACAACAGGCAGGGTAAGCATCGTTACTCTCTTCTCCCAGACATTCCTTGTTTCTTCTCCTGCAAATTCAGTAAGTTTCTCTATGTATATCTGCCGCATATTTTCCGACTGTACCATAACACGGTCTGCATACACCACTCCTGGCATAGAAACATAATATTTCATATTAGAATATTCTCTTTCATTTCCTTTTGAATACTCTTCCAATGTAAACGGCGGCGCATAGATAAGTTCATCTGTATACTTTCGAATATTTTCAGAATAAAATATTTCCGGAATAGAGATTGCCGGATTCCACGAATCATATGGGTTTTGAATCACTATTACTTCCGGATGGAACATTTCCAGATATTCCGGTGTCAAAAGTTTATAATCCAGTGTCTGCACTTTTTCTGAAAGCTCTGCCGTATCACAGCATACCTTTCTAGGCGAACCATCGTAATCTTTATAATAATATGGTAAAGGCACTACATAAACATCACAACTAGAATCATTTACAGCAGCCTGCCACAAACTGTGTAAACTACTCCAGTCCTTTGCCAATATCGGTATAAACAATACTGTTTTTCGACTGAAAATACATTGTTCCATTTCATCGGTAATTGCTTTCCGAATATCCTCTAATCTATCACAAGCACCTATGACTCCACTACTACTATCGCCATCATCAGATAAAAGCAGTTCATAAATCACATACAAGGCCTCACAATACTGCTCCAACAATCGAATAATAGCACAACCTTCTCCCAGTATCTGCTCCAGCATATTCCCAAAATCAATAGCCAGTTGCTGACTTGACTGAAGTAAATCCATTGCTAATTCCGTACATTCTGGTTGCTGCACCATTTTCTCTTCCGATTTCAATGGCACTATCTGCCTGATTATAGCAGCCAGTTGTTCCTTCATTTTCCAAAGTTCACTGGCACACTCCTTTGCCATGACCTTATAAGACAAACTTTTGAATGATTCTTCCTCTTCACTCCTAAATAATTTCTTTCTCTCAAACTGAAACTCTGGAAGTGTAAAATCCAATACCTTTTGCAGATTTTCCTTTTGTCCTTCAAAGAAAGGATAATTATGGCCTGCCCATTCTTTCACAATTCTGTAATATTCTCTATACCGCTGCCGAAGCATTTTATCATACATCAACGGAACGGGCATAGAAGTATCCTCAAAAGGCAGATAAACAGACCTATCATAGTATTCCTTGGAAAATTGGAAATCCTTCCCCTTTAATCCCCATGGAAATAACTGCGTTAATTTGTCTGCTTCCTGCTCCGGCACTTCTGCAAAAATCTTTTCTATTTCCCCATAGAGGTATCTTCTCATTTCTACTGGGTCATTTATGCGGCTAATTTTTTGCCCATACATTTCCTCTACTGTCTTAAGGCTTTGCTCTCTCTCCTTATGCGTCAAACTGCCTTCTCCAATGGCATCCGCCACTGCCAGCATATATTTGCACAAAGTTCTGCGCTTTTCTTCCTTTTCCGGGTCCTGATGCACATAATCAAGCACAAAAATATCTACACATGCTATATAGGGGAAGTTATGGAATCTTCTCAGATGTTCCTTTTCGAAACAAAAACCATTTCTCCCCACAACCTTTGCCATAAAAAGCCAGCAATCTTCGTGATTTCGGAAGGTCTGGACATCAAACCCTTCTTCCATATCATAGCGGGCCACATTTAGGAATTTTTGATAATCCTCTCTCTTCATGACAATATCCAAATCATCATCCCATGGAATGAATCCACCATGACGGACTGTTCCCAATAAGGTTCCCCAATCTGCAAAATATTGAATATTATGTTTTTTGCATACTCTGTCTATTTCCATCAGGACTTCCAGTTCAGCTGCCCATGCCTGCTTCACTGCAGCAGGAATCATAAAGCCACATCTGACTTCATCCAGTAAAAAGGAATCTTGTATACCCATTTCGACCACCTTGTGCTACTCTTATTTACAAAAAAACGGTATTAAAAAACGGCATCCAAAACACACTGGACACCGCTCCTATTCTTTCTTTGCCGCTTCCATGCGCATATATGTTATTATCTGTGTCAAAGCAGTTACGTACTGCGCGTCGCCCTGACCAATCCAATCGTCTTTTCAACCTAATCTATTATAACATATATCGACATATTTAGAGGACTTGTTTAGTTTTTGAATTTGCTTTCCTACTTCATATCTTACTCTGCATTTTGAATCTCATTCCTAAATAATTGTTCTGCCTGCTCATAAGTTAGCTCTAATTCTTCCTGCAAATCTATTATTGCGCTTTCCTGATCACCGTTACGCAAATAGTTTTTCCTAACCATTTTCATAACTGTATTTTTTTGTGTTTTACTACACGCTTCGTTATACGCTTCGTTATATGCCTTCTTATACGCCTTATTATATAAACTCTCTCCTAATCCCGTCATATGTACAATCTCCTTTTCTGAAAACATATCTAGTAACCGTATTTTGTATATCCATCGGAATATTATCATTGCAAACCCATATACTGCCCTTTTTACAATCGGATAGCGTGGATTACGTGGACTATAATCATTTTGTACCTCTAAATCCACATGCAACATGACCGAAATCGTCTCACTGGAAAGTTTCGGATTCTTCACCTTAAAATGGACATCATAATATATCGTCTTCATCTGATTATTTCTTCCGATGTACAGTCCTTAAATTCTCTTGCTACGCATTTTAAAATCGGCGCAATAATCTCACGATTTTTAAATACTTCTTTGCAGGACTCATCATACTTCTGTCCATTGACTGCCGCTTTAATAATACTATGCTCTGTTTCTAATCTCATATAGTACCCTCCCATTCTCTGCCTATTATGTTACTTTTCTCTTTCGTGCAGAGAAAGGAAGAATCTTTTATAGCAGTTTTATCCTAGTGTGCTTTCTTCTCTTTCTTTTAGTGTAAGTTTATTATATATCATATTCGCTTTTCCTGCAATCTTTTTCTATCTTTTGTGATACACTCCTATTACTTACTTCCCTCATAATACAATTCCCGCATCTTGCCTGGATGATTCGTTATAATGGCATCCACGCCCATATCACGAAGACGTAAAGCGTGTTCTTCTTCATTCACAGTCCACACATGAACCTTCATGTCCTTTTCATGACATTCCTGAACCATTTTTTCCAAATCCAAATAATACAGAGCCGGGTGTAATGCCTGAACATGATGGGACTCACCATAAACGGCCACATCAAGCCAGCCGTCACAGAATAAGAACGCCGTCTGTTCTTTCGTTACATACTGCTGCATTTTTAAAATAGAAGCATGTGAAAAAGAAGAATAAATTACTCGGTCTTCCATTCCCATTTTTATCGTCAGTTCATGAACTTTTTCTTCCAGATCATACGACACCACACTCGTCTTCAACTCCACATTGATCACATAGTCCGTATTCTGAAACAATTCATAAACCTCACGAAGTGTAGGAATCGTCACGAAACCAAAGGCAGGCTTATTCTTTGCAAAATTATACTGACGAAGCTGCTCTAAAGTCATATCCTTTACCCAGCCTTTTCCGTCGCTGGTTCGATTAATAGTTTCATCGTGTATGACAACCAGTTCTCCATCCTTTGTCATCTGAACATCCAGTTCAATGCCGTCTATATCCAGTTCTTTTGCCACCTCAAATGCGGGCATGGTATTTTCCGGTGCAAAACCGGATGAACCGCGGTGTGCCCATATCTTTGTAACACGCGCTTTTTTCTTTTCTGCATAAAAACCCTGCCATGTACTTTTTATTTTATGGCAATCCACCACACGGTCTTCCCCTGCACCAAACCGAACAAAGCGCAAGCATTCATTTTCACTATCCACCATGAGAACATCCCATAAATCCTGTGTAACTGTGGCAGGTACTCTCTCATAGGCATGAGAACCTTCCGGCTTTTTATCAGGGAAATACTCGCATTTATTACACCCAATGGATATAATTGGGAAACTACTCCCTCGATAAACATGCTCCGCATGGGTATGTCCATGGATATAAGCAAGTATCTGTGCATCTTCCCTTGCATTATATTCTTCTAATACCTGCACAAGTTTTTTGCCGTTACGAATAATACGCGCCCAGTAATCTAAAATATCAAGGGGTGCTTCATGTGAAAAAATAAGCACTTTATATCCCGTCGGTGTTGCATCCAACGTTTCCTTTACCCACTCCACTTCTTCATCGGAAAATCCATATCGCACTGGCGTATCCGCATCATAGGAAGATAAAAATAAACAACGAATCTTTTGAAGGGCAAAATCACGATAATAATACTCCCTTGTCAGCCCAAACAACGCCCTTTGCTCTTCCATGGAGAAGCGCTGCTTATTTCCCCTGAAATAATTAGAATCGTGATTTCCCAGCGTTACATAAACAGGTACTCCATTCTGACAAAGATCATCCATCATCCGTTCTACATAGAAAGAAGTCACCTTTTTCGTTGTCATGCCATCTGTAAAGTCACCCAAGTGGACAATGAAATCCATACCAATATTACAACCACAAGGTGATTCAGGCAGCTCATCTTCTGCCAATTGCCCTAACACCTTCTTAATATTATCCGCCGTATCTTCCCAGGTTCCATTTACCGTATAGTGGGAATCGGTAAGCAGCACCATGGACAGTATACTACCGCTAAAGTCAGCACCATTCTGTCTGACACCACCAGCTCTATCCGCTACACTCGCTTCCCATATCCGCTTCACCTTATCAACTGTATCTTCAATCTCCGCCTTAAAACACTCCTTTGCCTGATACGGTTTTGCCTCCACATAAAAAGCAAGAATACTGTTAATATTATCCGTATCCTTCTGGCTGATTTGCATACCATCCGCCCGCTTCACACATATCCGGCAGTAACCATCCTCTTCAAACACATAGGTATCACGCGAATAAGAATCCAGCATCAAATCCTGTCTGTAAGTCAGCCATGCAGAATCTGTTTTATAATCATAGGTATATAAATATTTATCTTCTCTCTCTTTACTGAAGGTTGCTACTGCAAATACATATTCCTTATGAATACATTCAATGTAATCACCTTTAGAAACCGGATAGAAAAATTCTGTCGCCATATGATAGGGAGAATCCGGCACAAGACATCCATCTGCTAATGCAGTACGAAAACCAGCTGTAATATCTAATTTTAATCTCTTTTTCGACATAAGCGTATCCTTCTTATGATATATTTCTTTTAAAACATTGTCAAGTTCTTTTTTATATTTTATAATAGATGTACCAAATGCCGGCACGCCTTGCGAACCGTCTTATTGGCCAAATAATTTTACGAAGGTATAGGATAAGAGTATGAAATCAGATTATGTTGCAACCATTGGTGGAAAAGAAGTATTCATCGAAAACGTTCAGAAAGAAACTCGTCAGGATGTAATTGGCAAGTACAAAGCATGCCGTAAAGCCAAAGGCATGACACAGGTACAGCTTGCAGCACGTACTGGCATTTCACAGCCTAACATCACACGTTTCGAAAGCGGCAACTACAACCCATCTTTAGAGATGATGGTTCGTATTGCTTACGCATTGGACATGAAGTTAGACATCAAACTCGTTAACGAAGAATAGTCTTTTTATACCTAAACCAAACGCCGGCACAAAAGTACCGGCGTTTGGTTTATTTCTTTGTATCCAAAAACTGAGGGGCAACATTATTCATCTGCTTTGCAGTCTGATAATAACTACGAGCTACACTGGATACATTTTTTCTTTTCTGTAATTCTTTCTTTTCTCTACTGAAATACGCTTCAATAGCGACCTTATTACGCGCTTCAATGGCTTCTATAGAAGCACCTCTTGCTGTTACCTCTACAATCAGATTCTGGATTTCCTCAATCTGAACCCGATACTGGTCTTTATTTTTCAATAATTCTTCACGAATCTTTTCATATAGCGTTTCAAATCCATTATCCAATAACGAAAGCTGCTCAATCAATTCGGATTTGGCATCCATATTTTCATCCATTTCCTGAAAGGTAAAATCTTCCTTTTTGATAATGGCTTCCTGCTCTTTGCTTTTTTCTTCAATTGCAGCAAGCAGATCTATTTTCTTTTCTAAACTATCCTGCAAAATCTGTAACAAAGCCTCTATGGGCATCTGACTCTTATCCATATTCGGTCTCCTAAACAAGAGTTTTATCCACTACTATTTTAAAAATTCTGCCAACGCGCTTAAATCATTCGCATTCATAGCTTCCTTATTTGCTTCCTGAATCTGTAAATATACCTCTTTACGATAAATAGAAACATCCTTCGGAGCGGAAATACCAATTTTTACCTGATCGCCCTTGATATCAAGAATCGTAATCTCGATATTATTATTGATAACAAGCGCTTCCTGTTTTTTTCTAGATAACGCTAACATTTAGTTCCCCTCCTTCTTTAATTCCTGTAAAATATCGTAAATTGGGAAACGAACCGGATACTTTTCTGTATCTACGATAATCTGACAAGCTTTCTTTTCTGCCGTATTTACAATAATTGGTGCCTGCAGATTTACAGTCATTTTTGTCACATCACTTGGTACCGTTAAAGTAACCAAAACTAATACTTCTTCCGGATCCAATGTTCCAATTGGTTTTAATAGTTCATCTTCCACTTCGGGATTATAATCCGCCTTTACAGTCAATGGGTCCATTACCGGCATTGCAAATGCTGGTTCCTGTACGGACTGTAACCATCTGACAGCACTTCTTCCTTCTTTTTCTGCATCATGAATCAACGCAAACTCAGTCAATTCAGGAAAGCCTATAATTCCCATTGGAAAATGAAGAATTTTTGAATCCTCAATATCAACTTCTCCAAATACTCTTGTATTTATTCTCATAGCGTCTCCTTTTCTCCCATCTTTCTGGGAAAATACCGTGTTCTATTTAGATATAATCCATAAGTGAAGTCTTCATAATCTTACCTGTTGCCATAAGTGCGGCCTCATAAGTAAGTTCAGCACTGCTTAATTGGATTGCTACCTCTGTAATATCTACATTTTCATTTTCTGATTCCAAAGTCTCAAAATTGGTTTTCTGTGACATCAGACGAGTCGTAATTAATTCGAGTTTTTTACTTCTTGTACCACAATTGGTTACTGCCAGATTGGCCATATCCAAATGTCCCTGCATTTTTGTAATGCCTGACTCAAACATCTTCTGTGCTTTTTCCATTAGTGCACTTAATGCTTTATTTGCAGCGTCTAACTGTTTATTAATCGTCTCTAATTCATCCGGCGTATAACTCTCATTTTCAGACATGGATTCCAGTTTTTTCACTGTATTTTCCATATCTATAACAGATTGCATAACATTTATAAGATCATCCACATCTCGTCCGATTGCATGCGTAAATACTTCATCCGCTGTCGTATTCACACGAATGGTCTGATTCATACCGATATCGTACTCAATTACCTGCTTTTCTACTTCTTCACCCGGTACAATATATGCCGCATTATATGTAACATAATCCGCCGGATCATCCGCAGACATATCGGTACAGGTAAAATAATGCTCCGGTTTCAGATCATCCTTCTGCCAATTTGTCTTCTGATAAGTTATCAAAATAGAAGACTCATCAAAGGTTGTATTTACATTGTCCTTTTTAGACATCAATGCATCATATACATTCGCTCCCAGTAACAGTTCTCCTGTTTCTTTAATCAAAAGAGCTCCATTCGGATTATTGGCAATCTCTTCATATGGATTCTGCGCAGCATCAATGGATGTAATGGTAATGGCATCCATTGTTTGTGTTGTTACATCTGCAACGCCATCTCCGTCCGCATCATCAGCAACACCATCTCCATCCGCATCTGTCGTAAAGGACACCTGAACCGGTACATAAGCTCCTGTTGCTTCATCAAAATAAGTCAGTGTCGGTACTTGTCCATCCTTATAAGCTGCTTCAACATCACTATAAGATAAACGGATACGATGCACATCCGTTGTCTGAACATCCTGCTCTACAATATTTTCTAATCCACCACTATTAAAATTAGCATCATTAATGCTGTTCAACTCACCAACACTTACATGCTTGATGGTATCAATATTATCAGTCGTAAGATGTTCTGTAATCGAATAAGTTTTCTGTGTATCGGATATAAATTTAAGAGTGCTCTCTGTACGATATCCTGTAAAAACACTTCTTCCAGCATAATCCGCATTACCAGTTGCATATACTTCATCACGAAGACTCTTAAGTGCATCTAAAATCGTCACCCGGTCCTGACTTGTTAATTTTTCATTTGCTCCGCTGGTACACTGCTTGATCATATCCGTGATTACTGCCGACACAGTAGACAAGGCATCCTCTGTTACTTTTAACCAGCTGTCTGCGTCAGGTGCATTCTTGGAATAATACTGTGTTACCTGACTTACATTCGTACGAAGGCGTAATGCACGGATTGCTACAACCGGGTCATCGGATGGACGGTTGATTTTCTTTTCTGTCGCCATCTGCGTATTCAATTTGTCCTGCAGAGTCTTGTTCGTATTAATATTGGACAATGAATTATTCTGCATGATTTTAGCTGTAATTCTCACGTTGCATCACTCCTATTCATCACTTTTATACCCCTGTCTGAAGAATCAGACGATCGTAAATTTCTGTTAATGTCTGTATCATTCGGGAAGCCAGATTATACGCGTTCTGGAATTTAACCAGATTAACTGCTTCCTCATCTTTATCCACACCAGAAATGGAAATTCTCTGATTGTCAATGGATTTTCCTACATTTGTATAGGTATTATAAAATGTATTGGCACTATTTGCATTTAATGCCACGTCTGACAAAATACATACTAAGAAATCAGCTGTTGGTGCTCCTCTAAAACTTGCCACATTTTTATCAGTCGTCATATTAATCAGATCTGTTACATTGTCATATTCGTCAACACCAGCTGTCTGATCTTTTTTCGTCGCCAGTAAATCAGGATCTGCCATCACGACATCCAACACACTCATATTTTTAGCTGTTAAGCGGTAGTAACTGTCATCATCTACATTGATGCTTTCCGAAACACGATTTCCATTTTCATCTACTTTTGAATAACGGAATTCATCTGCAAATGAATACTGATCATCATCGGTTTCCATATTACCTGTAAAAAGAATATGACCTTCGCCGCCATATACATCGTAACCACCAGTCAGAATGTCGTTGAATCCCTGAGCAAAAACACGAATCCATTCATTCATCTGCTGCTGATAATAAGGGATTCCCTGATAACGGATATTAGCACCAATTGCAGCTTCCTTATCCACTTTATCCGTACCAATTGTTACTTCACTCTTGGTTTCATCGATTATTAAATCGTAAGTGGTCTTACCTGTATCTTTATCATAGTTGTATGTCCACTCTGTGTAATAATATACGGTATTACCAATGGTAATCTTACCGCCATTATCTGACATGGTACTCTTATTTAAATCTGTCAGATAAGCATCATCCACTTCAATGGTAACCTTCTTTAAAGCGTGACCTTCTTCCGGTGTGTCTACTGCTCCAATTCCGGCATCTGCCACATTTGTCACAAAACCGTTGAAATACTCACCATTATTACCATCTCGCATCTCAACCAATCCCTGTAACTCACCACCTAATAATGGATTATACAGATTAAACTGGTCTCCTATGGTGCCGGTACGAATATCCGATACCCAATATACATCGTATAAACCTTCTGCATCTGACTGATGCACTTTTTCTTTATTTGTTCTTGCAATACATGCAAGTGTTCTATATTCGTTTGTCTCTACCAGTGTCTGACCACCAGCAATCTTAACAAGGAAACGGTTACCACCGGTTTCTCTATCTGGATCATTGGAGTCCGTAATCGGATGTTCTTCTACTGTAATATCTACAATAGCGGATAACTGGTCCAATAAAAGAGTTCGTTTATCACGAAGTTCATTGGCAGTGCCACCACCCATTTCAATTACGTTAATCTGTTTATTTAAAGTAGCCAGTTCCGATGCAATAGAATTGATTTCATCTACTTTTACCTTGATCTCGGAGTTAACATCCTTCTGTACCAATTCCAAATTATTGGCCATACCATTAAAATATTCTGCAAGGTTGCTGGCAAACCCCATGAACTGTGCTTTTGTAGCAATGGTACCGCTCTGCTTTTTTACTTCTGCAAGGGCATCCATCATATTGTTAAATGTGGTTCCGAAGCCCTGTGTTGTTTCATCATCTGCAAAATAATCTTCTACCTGACGCATATAATATTGTTTCATATTATACTGTCCTGCATTCGTATTCGTAGACCAATACTTATTATCATAAAATTCATCACGAATACGCTCAATAGCAATAACATCAACACCAGCACCGGCACAACCATAAGTAGTAAAAGTACGAAGCGCATCTGCTGCTTCCTGCACTACATGTTGTCTGCTGTAACCTGCTGTTTCTGTGTTAGAAATGTTATTTGCAGTTGTATTTAAAGCAGCATTGGATGCTGTCAGTCCTGTGTATGCGATATTTAAACCAAAAAATTGTGAAGGCATATGCTGCTCCTTTCTTATTATTTATTCCTGCAAGACCCCATCCGGGCTCCGATGCAGTGGCAAATCGCCCGGGCTGGGGCCTTGCCAGTCTCAAACATCTAATACACGATCAGCATTATACACCAAGTGTATTCAGAATGTGTTCCAGCATTTCGTCAATTACATTGATGTAACGGCTGGCCGCATTGTAAGCATTCTGGTATTTTACCATGTTGGTAAGTTCTTCATCATGGGAAACACCAATAATCTGTTCTCTTGCAGAGAATGTAGAATCCACTGTTTCCTGCTGATTCGATAAGATGCTTCCATAGACGGATCCAGAGTTCGCTATCTGCGAAACTAAGTCTCCGTAATAATCTACAAAATTTGAATGTTTTTTCACTGTAGGATTTAAAACATTGGATTCTGCCATAAACGCTTCTTTCATGTCTGTCATCGTGTCATAATCTATGGATTCATCCTGCTTGATAAACCCGAGCAACGTTGGCTGCTGTAAAAGAAGCTGATTGATCTGAAGATTATCAATCGTATACAGTCTTGCATGTTCTGTATATGGTTTTTCTTCTATAAAATTACCATTGGCATCGTATGCATCCGAAGCAATCTTCTGGAAAATCTGAATTGGATTTCCAGTCGTTGGATCACACAAATAACCGGTTGCAGGGTCTGCATTATCTGCCAATACCTTATTCATTGTCGTTGCAATATTATGAATTAACTGGTCAAACTCTGCCATAACATTCATAACAACTGACTGTGAAATTGAATTCTTATAGTTTTCCTCTTCTAAATCCGTAAAGTTTGCAATATGATCACCACGTGCCAATAAAGTAGATTTCAAACTACCCACATCCGTATTCAAATCAGATGAAATAACCTGTTCCATATTGAATACTTCTGCACCTGTAATGTCATATACACGCTCACCATCACTATTCAGTGTCCATGTCGCATTGTGTATCCAGAATGGTGTATAAAAACCAGTGGATGGATCTGTATCCAATCCTATTTTATACACAACATCCCTTTTTACGAGATCTTCTCCTTCTAACTGGATGCAAATATTACCGTCTACATCTTCTGAATAACTGATATTTGCCATTGCAGCAAGTTCATCTACTAACTGATTTCTCGCATCTCGAAGGTCATTAGCCTCTTCAAATCCTCCAACCTCGATATAACGAATCCTATCATTCAACTTCTTAATCTGTTCTGCGTGGTCATTAATCTTGTCTACTTTTGACTTAACAGTCTCATTCAAATTCAACTGATAATCCTTTAAACCACTGTAAACAGAATCTGCTCTTGCTAAAAACTCTGAGCAACGCTCTATTAAAAGTCCCTGTGTTACTGCACTGCTTGGATCCTTAGAAAGTTCCTGAACAGCAGTCCAAAGATTATCCAAAGATCCCTGGAATGTTTCACCATTCATTTCATCTAAAAGGAATTCCACCTCTTCTAATGCATCTCTGGAAACGGTATAAAACTCACATCTTCCAGATTCTTTTCTATATGTGAGATCTAAGAAATAATCTCTTACTTGTCTTGTTTTGGAATACTCAACACCGAGTCCGATCTGCTGATTAGAAACTGCATGTATATCTGTTTTTATCGTGTTATAGATCGAAGTACCTAAGAGAACCTGCTGACGCACGTATCCGACGGTATCCGAGTTAGACATGTTATGTGCAGTTGTATTTAAAGCATTCTGACCCGTCTGCAGTCCAGATTTACCTATGTATAAACTTCCCATTAACGGCATTGCGTCATCACCTCTCTAGATGTTATTGTTTTGCATCAAATGTTCCGGCACCTGTTCCGATAATATCACCACTGCTGTACGCATTCTTCGTATAGTTAGCAGTCTCCGGTGCTGCTTTCATTGCCTGTAATACATTCATATCAAACTGAACCAGTTCAAGGGAACTTTTAATTAGTTCCCTGTTCTGTTCATTTACCCGTTTCATTTGGTAAACAGTATTCTTCAGTCTGTCATAAACATCGGCAAGTTTCTTATGCTCTGCCGGCCTCTTCTTAAAAATGTCTATTACCATTCCTAAGGTCAATTCATTAACATCCTTGTTAATAACGCCTGCAATCTGCTTCATGCAATCGTTCCTGACCTTGTCAAGACGATTGATCCTGCTGACGATTTCCTGCTCTTCATCCGTGATTTGCTGTAATTGTACAAGATCAGCGTTGACGATAACCGGTGTCTTTTTTAAAGAAAGTTCTAAGAGTTTTTCATACTCTGTATTCTCTTTCTCTAAAGTGTCTAACAAATCTTCCATTAAACTCGCCACCGGTATATCCTCCTAAAATACTACGCTCTGGTATCTCTCAAAAAGTTTGTCTGCAAATTCATCAGTATTCACCTGATATGTTCCTGCATTCAGGCGTTCCTTGATAGAAGCCATGACATCTTCCCTGACATCTGGGCTGTTTTTTACTGCCTGTTTCGCAACCTGGATATCTTTACCCATATTGGAAATCTCAAGCTGATCAGAGAAGTTACGTGTTTTTTCCTTTTTGAGATTGGTTGTGCTTGTTTTGCCGTACAACTGTTGTACTCTGTTGAAAGCATCTATACGCATAACTACTCCTCCTTTTTGGAATACTTTTTTCTTGTCTTACTATATTTATCGGTAGTTTTGCATAAATCTTTAGGGATTATTTTAGAAAAAGTGAAAAAAAGAAGCGACCCTAAAATCACTTCTTTTTCAACCTATTTGCCCAGCACTTCCTGTTCATAATACGCAAATAATTTATCAATTTCTCCACTTTGAAGCAGCGGAATGGTAGCATAGATATGCTCATAATCCCAATCCCACCATTTCATCTCCAAAAATTTATCAATAATCTTCTGTTCAAAACGATATTTCACTATTCTTGCCGGATTACCAGCAACTATGGCATAGGGTGGTACATCCTTTGTTACCACAGCATTTGTGCCAACTACAGCTCCATCTCCAATTGTTACACCGGATAATATTGTGGCTCCAAATCCCAGCCATACATCATTTCCAATAATAACATCTCCTTTGGATGTCCTACAATTCCCATCATCACTAAATTCAGAAAAATATACCCCAAACGGATAAGTGGAGCCCCAATTATGATGATGTTCACCCCCTGCAAATATACGCACCTCGCCTGCTATGGAACAAAATTTGCCAATAGAAATACTTTCATCTTGATTATAAACTTCAACATGTGGCACTCCATAGGTAAAAGCCCCAACTTTAACATTTGAAGATTGATATTTAACCTGATACAACTTTGATAAGGCTTCTTCCATATATCGCATATTTTCTTCTGGCGACAAAAAAAGCCTGACATCCACATCCCGTAGAATGACTTCTTCTTTTACTCCTAGTTTTAAAAGAATATCACGCATTAATTGCGCTTGCTGACTACATACAAATATATATTCATATACACTCAAGTCTACATTCACAATGTCATTCATCGGTATCATAGAGTAATTCTTATCTTCTGTCTGATCGCATACTGTTCCCTCTTCTACAATGACAAGCGGCATATTGAATAATTTCTCTGATTTTTTCAGCCAGTTATAAACCTTCTCTATACGTCTAGTGGTTCCAACTGCTAATACATTAGTTATATTTTCCATCCTTAAATTACCTTTTTATATTATCTAACGTTTTCCCCGATACTTGTCTTATACAAACTTTAAATCAAATTTATCAACTCCACAATTCTGCTTTTAATTGAAAAACGTTTACATACCTTTTCATATCCAGCCTGTGCAATCTGCATCCGTTCTTCTTCATTTTCTAAGTAATACCTTGCTTTTTGCAGCATATCCTCTATATCTGTATACATAACCAGTTCTTTTCCATCTTCAAATAATGTAGCAATTTCCGGCTGGTAATTCGTCAAACAAAAACCACCACATGCCAAAATATCAAATACTCTCTGTGGAATCCCAGATTCAATAGTTCTGGATGTAATATTTAAATTGATTTTACTGTTATAAAAAACCTTCGGCATCTGGGTTTGATAATCAACCGTTCCCTTACAAACTAAATGCGGGCATTCAGTTAATTTTTTCGGCAATTTGGAATTGCTGTATAGGGTTACATCAAAATGCTGCGCCAACAGTGCCAGCACTTCTTCTCTATCCATTGTAGTCAGTTTCATATTAACTGCATCTGCTGCCATCTGAACCATATCCATCCTATATGCATCACTTAATGTAATCTCGCATTTTTCCACAATTTCCTCAGCTATCTCTTGCTTAAGTGAATCCATAATCAAATTATATCCGCATATTTTCTTTTGGGAACAAATTAAACCTTCAATATATCCTTCTGCATATTCACTCAATTTTGTAGTTAATAAGCGATTCTTTTCTCCATTATATAGTCCGCCCACAAAAGAAATATCACATGCATAGGCTAATTTATCATTCTCTTTTTTAGCAGTCTCATACATATCCATATCTGCGGCCAAAGGAAAATGATATACATTCTTTGCACCTAAATTCTGTAAACGCATTGAATATAATTCATCAAAACAAAAGATATGATTACAACTGTTTGTTATTGTCTTCGATAAAAGCGTATACTGCGGACAATCATAAATCCAGGATGCATATGGAACATGATTCATCTCACAAATCATGGATATCAATGGAAAATAATCATAACTGAATACCATATCCATCTTCTGAGTATGCAAGGAAGTCATAAATTTCTGTGCAAATTCTGCATCAGCATGATAGTCTTTCATTTTTCCCGAGATAACAACCACCTGGTGTCCAGCTTCCTTTATTGCGCGTATTGCCATTTGTTCGCTAAGAGAATCCCAGCAATATACTAAAATCGTTTTCATAGTTATAACCTCTAAACTTTTCATAGTTCTTTATCTGTAAATATGATAATATTTTTAATATAGAATCACAAGAATTATATCATTCTTTCAACATAAAGCACACTAAAGGAGAAACTCCCATGCAGAATATGAATATTATCATTTCTACCCATAATCAAATCGACTATGTAAAATTATCCCTGCAAAGCATCCGGATGTTTGCAGATGTCAATAATCTTTCTGTCATCCTCATTGATAACAACTCAACTGATGGATTGCAGGAATGGGCGGTAAGGCAGACAGATATTACATATATTTTTAATGATGAAGAACATATGCCTTATAGCAAAATCATAAATCAGGTACATGATATGCTTGATTTAACAGGTGATCTGCTTCTCTTAGATCCTCATTTTATGCTTACACCATCATGCTTATCCCGTATGATAACCACTTTATATGAACAAAACGGTATTGGTGCTGTTGGACCCATGTCCAATAGTTTTACATACTATCAAAAAAATGTGGAGTTTTCAGACTATGAAAAAGCTGTTTTATGGGCTGGACAGATACAAGAAAATGACAGTCAACGGGTAATGACATTAGCCTCTGGCGCTTTTTTAATCAGCGAAGAGGCATTCCATCAATTAGGTGATTTTGATGAATCTATACAAACTTCCACCTATGCTATACGTGATTATTGTTTCCGCATGATTGAAAACGATGTTGTATTAAAAGTTTGCAAAACAGCACTCTTTTGGGATGCACGAAATATCCCTTCCTTAATTTCCCCCAACCACTTTGATGAGAAACGTTTGGAAGAAAAGTGGGGAATGCACTATTTTAATTCTGTTGGTAACCTGCACCTGATTAATACAATCAAGCATAACCATTCCGATTCTATGAACATTTTAGAAATCGGCTGTGACTGTGGTGCTACGCTTTTAGAAATCAAGAACCAGTATCCGAATGCAAATGTATATGGAAGTGAGTTAAATGAGAGAGCTGCACAAATAGCATCTCATTTTGCAACTGTCACTGTAAATAATATCGAAGATTCCAATCTCCCATATAAAGATGGCATGTTTGACTATATTATTTTGGGAGATGTATTGGAACATTTACACGATCCTCAAAAGACCCTGCAATATTGCAAAACATTATTAAAGGATACCGGCCATATCATAGCCAGTATCCCAAACCTAATGCATATATCTGTTATGGAGGACTTACTAAAGGGTTATTTTACATATACCGAAACCGGTTTGTTGGACAAAACTCACATTCACTTTTTTACCTATCACGAAATCGTGAGAATGTTCCAAACATGCGGTTACCAAATTACGGACATGGGAAATGTTGTTTTACCAATTACTGAAAAACAAATCTCTTTACTTGATAAATTGTCAAGTATATACAATACTCCACGGCTCATGTACGAAACTTTCCAATATGTACTTTGTGCCAAAATTATTTAACAAAATACTCTGGGTATTCCTTCAGGCAGATTCTTCTGTCTTTGTCATAATTTCGAAAGTTAGTTATGCCATTATCGTGCAAACACCACGGAAGTCTTTGCTCTGGTACTACTACTTTGTAACCTGCGCGTTCCATTTCAAAGCTCTGCGATACATCATAAAAGTCCCATCCTTCAAAAAGGTCTTCGCGCCAGGAAATATCTTTTGAAGTAATCATCATCAAACCATCGATGGCCTGTACTTTCCACAGGCCGTCGTTTACCTGATATTGATACGATTCATAAGTTAATCCATCCATGTAACATTCAATATCACCCTCATATACATTCCCTCTCTGATATCCATGCCACATGATCCCATCCACAGCTATTTTTTCAGTACCGACCATACCAATCATACCAATCTTTTCATCAGATGAAAAAATATCCAAAACAGATTGTAAAAAATTTGGATAGAGCACAAACACATCCTGATGCATATAAATCTTATATTTTGCATCACTTGCCTGCATTGCCTCATTATATCCCACCGTCATAGCCCAGGCATCCGTTACACCAATTACATCTACCTCATACCCTTTTGGTACTATTAAACGCTCAATATAACGAATGCTTTCCTCATAAAATAATTGCGAGGTTGTGCACATAATAAAGCAGAACTTTTTATCATTCATTTCTTATTCTCCCAAAACAATCCGCCCTAATTCTTCCTGCATTTCTTTTATATCAGAATTAGGATTCTGATATTTTAAAAGAACTTCGTATGCTAATCGGAATTCCCTCATGTCAAGTAGGGTCATGGAAAAGGTCATAATCATTTTCTCACTATAAGGAAGCATTTGCTCCAATCTCATCAGGAGCAATACGGCTTCCCTTTTTCTCCCGTTCTTATATAAATAATATGAAATATTGCTTGCCGTATGAATTTTTCGAACAATCCAATTTTCGCAGATTATTTCCGCAATGCAAATATAGGAGAGTTTTTCATTTTGCATGAACATTAACAGTTCATCCGTTTCCTCCCAGTCAAACTCAAATCGTCTTAAAAGGAATACACAATTATGACGCCACCAGACAGCCTCCGCCATAGTTTGAAAATTTTGCAAAATACACGGTTCCTTAAAGTATTCCTCACTTTCCGCAATCCTGCAAAAACTCTTCAAAACAACAAACTGATAAGAACAATGGCACAATAACTGCGCATCTTTTTCCGTCAATACACTGTTTATTGCAGCCGCATCAGCATTATTTTGCAAAAGGTGCTCTATCCTCTTTCTATATTCATCTTCAAAAGTATCCATCCGGCTATAGATATCATCCATTTTGCGGTAATACGCCTCTGTTTTTTCTATTTTTTCCTGATTCGAATAAGATGCATATTCCTTTGGTACAGGCGAAATAAGAATCCCTTCGCTCATTCTATTTTCTCCTATAATCTATCCTATCTAACTATTCAACAACTCTAGCAACTGTTCTGCCCGTTTTCTCCATGTATGCTCCCTTAATGCTTTTTCATAGCCAGCTGCAGCAATTTGTTCTCTTTCACCATCATGCTCCAGAAGATAATGGATTTTTACTGGCAAAGTATCCAGTTCACTCCTTTTAAAAAGTGCAATATCTTTTCCATCACAGAAATGCTCCCTCAGATACACCGTTTCATCTGAAAGGCAACAGGCTCCACAAAGCATAATATTCGCAATACGTTCCGTCATTCCTGCTTTATGACCACGCATAATATTAAATCCAATCTTAGACTGGGCAAAAATCTGCAATGCCTCTTTTCCTACTACCTGTGGATGAATAATCAGATTCTCGCGTCCTTTTCCCTGATAATTTTTCCAACTATCACCAAACACATGTAATGTAATACCACTGCTGACTATTTTTTCAATTACTTCATGCCTGTCTTTTTGCAGTACATCAAAACATACATCTTCTGCTTTTTGCAAATACTTTGCAATTTCTTTTTTATCGTAGTTTTTTCCCAGTGTTTGTCCATATGCAGACATTCCCTGTTCAAAAGTAAAATCTATATGAGCAAGCATATATTGATAAAACCCATCTAAAAATGCATCCCCATACGTTCCCTCCGGCAATGGTTCATAACTTCCGACAAATGCTACATCATATATTTTTTCACAGATTTCCCCCTCGAAAACGTTTCCTCCCGGTGGAAACTGCATAGCATTAGGAAGTCCATAATACCCTCTAATATAGTCCGCATAATAAGCATCCTGACACAACACATAAGTCTCTTTCGAATGATTGCAAAAGAAATCCTCAAAGAAAATAGGATTATCAAACCAGAACTGTACCTTTCTGCCATTCATATTCCGAAATATATCCTTTTCCAATGCCGATGCCTGGAAACCAATTACTGCTTTATAGTACTGATTCATTAGTTTCTCCGTTGGAATTTTACTATATTCCCCATATGTATTATTTGTCGTGATAACAGCCTGCCCTAAAGAAACCAGTTCATCCGCCAATGAATTCGCAAATCCCTGTAGCACACCGCACCATTTATCAGTACCCACAAATATTAAGAACGGAGCTGTATCCTCTACTAGTTTGATATACTCTTCATCCTGACTTAAAAAAGCGTTCATTGCCCGCTTAAAATCATCTCCTTTTTTTAATCGTCCTGCTTCCTGCACCATCTTAAGAAATACAGACTCTAATTGTCCTGTTTCTTTTAAAACACTCATATAACGCCGCATTACATATGCCATGGTAAACGGATCAAATACCGCTTCTTTTTCTGCACTACAGGAAACTGCATACATACTTCCAACTTCTGCTGCCCGCAACAGAAATTCATAATTAGTATTAAACTCTAATAATTGATTAAAAGAACCTGTTTTTATCAAAAGTTCTCTCTGTATCCCAAATGCATAAATGACACACTGCGGATTATAAAGCAAATCAAACAGATTGATTTCTCCATCCAGTTCTTTCGAACAAAAAAGAATCGCATCATACTCTGATAAAAAAGTATTTTCTTTTAATATTGAATCAATATCTTCTCTGCTCGTTATCGAAGCATCTATAAAACAGATCCATTCTCCGCGAGTAGATTGAATAAACTGATTTTTCATTATGGAATTTTCAAAATCTGTGCTGTTTAATTCACAAAAATCCACCATATAATAACCCCTTCTCCTTATTCACTACAGTGCAAACAACACAATTTCCGCCGGGGCCCACTGCATTCCATTACTTCTTAAATAAAACTTATAATCGTCCCGCATATCTGCAATCATTTTCGGGATTTCAAATATATCACGGTTATTGTGATATACGCAAATTAAAAGTTTTGGGCGTTCTTCCTTAATATGTCTTACACATCCTCTTAATGCGTCCTTTTCCGCACCTTCGATGTCCATTTTAATCAAGGTTACCTTCTCTGTAACATCCTCATCCAGTGTTGCAACCTCAATTTCTATACCATTTTTAGATTGATCCAGTCCATTGGTAGAAGCATCCTGAGCACAAGTCTGCAAATACATTTTCCCTGCTTCTGCCCCCAATCCCTTATTCACAATCTGGATATTTTCGTATTCAGCCAAATTCTTCTTTATACTTTCAACCGATTCCGGTGTAATCTCATAACAGTATATTTTTTTATACTTACGATAGGTTGTGATATAATCCAGTGCCGAATCACCTGTGTAGGCACCGATATCCACTATTACCTCATTTTCATCACAGGAAAGCAAATCCAAATCATAATAATCCTTAAAGTTACTTTCATGCATCTCTCTTATGTATGCCGGATCAAAAGAAATCCAGTTATATAAAGTATTAACCAAAACCAATTTAGAACGATAATCTCCCAGTTTTTGATACAGCCAGATAAAATCTTCTCTATGCTCTGTAAGTACATTAACTCTGTCATGGATTACATCATATTTTCCGTTCTTTATATCCAAAGTCCCCCAAAAATAAGCGTGGTTCTGATAAAAGGTATTAAGAATCTGAATCTGTTTCTCATCCTGACGCATCAGGCGTATTTTTATATGCTCTACCAATTCTTCTTTTTCTACATACTCTACATAATCCATCAGCCAGACAAATCTTTCATCCAGTTCATTTGCCTGCTGTTGTCTATTGCGAATAACTGATACTGCAACATCACACCATTCATCTGCTTTTTGCAAAAAAGTAGTTGTACATTGCTGCACCTTCGCTTCATTGAACAGACTCATCATATCAAAGCCTTTTATTTTTACAGCATAAAACAATTCAGAATTGACATTCTGTATTCCAATTACAACGTCCTCCAGTAAAGACATATTATTTTCCAAACATTCTAACGCTTCAAATTTGTCTAAATATTCTATTGCTTCGCGGATTGTTTCAATCAATTCTAATGACTGTCTATTTTTCATAATCGTTCTTCTTTCACATATTATTTACTTAAGTATAACATCATCATTTTCTTCACAAATTCTAATATTCCTGCCGCTTGTGCCCGTTCTAATATATCCTGCATTACACTTTCAAGTACACCTTCCTGCATCATTTCAATCTTGTACTGACCAAGCATTTTACATCTGCCTTCGTAGTAAGCTCCTAAATTAGAAGAAACACCATTATCAAGCATATAGCAGTCCATTAACACTTCAGATATAAAACCAATTTTATATTCTTTCGCAAATCGTATTACATACTCCCAATCCTCTAATGCTTTATAGGAAATATCAAATCCACCTACTGCCAAGAAATCTTCTCGCCTTACCATTACAGTTGGTGCACCAATCACATTTCTTTTAAGCAATGTTTTTAGCATATTACCTTCCATAATATCCGGTAATGGTTCTACAGGTATTATCATATTCTCACCACTAACAAAATTCATACGGTACATACAATATATCATTGAAAATTCCGGATGCGTCTTTGCATATTCCATCTGAGTTTCTAATTTATTTTCATGCCAGCTATCATCACTATCCTGAAAAGCAATCCACTTCCCCTCTGCCATCTGCACACCAACATTTCTAGCATTGGAAGGGCCACCATTTTGTTCCAAGATCACATATTTTACTCTGTCATCTTCAATACCTTTTACAAGAACTGCCGTTCCATCCGTAGAACCATCATCAATCACCAGCACTTCTAAATTGGTGTAGGTCTGAGCAAGCACACTTTTAATCGCTCTTAAAATAGTCTTTTCTCTATTATAGGTAGGTATGATTACGCTGACTTTCTCTATCATAACTTGTTTTCCCTTCTGAAGCATATTATAATTGCAGTATATCAAACTTTAGGAGTCAATACAAATATGAAAATGCTATTTTACCGCTATGGAAGTATATGTGAACCAGATATTCTTTCACACTTTCAAAGCTTTGGGTTAAACATTATTGAAGATACTACTAATATTTATGAAAAAAAATTAGCTCCTTCCGATTATGCGGATAATCTGAACAAACTAATAAAGGAACATGCACCAGCTTTCGTATTCAGCATCAATTTTTTCCCTGTTGTGGCTGAACTTTGCCATCTGCATAACATTTTATATTTATGCTGGACCGTAGACAGTCCTGTTATGGAACTCTTTGCCCAGCCAATACAATATAAGACCAACCGCATCTTTTTATTTGACAGAGCACAGTATGAATATTTTCATCCATATAATCCGGACTGCATTTTTTATCTGCCTTTAGCTTCCAGTGTAGACCGTTTTGATTCCGTTATAAAAACAATCTCCGCAAAGGACCGTGCCACCTATCAATCTGATATATGTTTTATTGGTTCCTTATATTCAGAAAAGAATCCATACAAAAAATTCAAAGCCATTCCAACATACATCCGTGGTTATATGGACGGCATTATCGAAGCCTCCCTGCAAATATATGGCTATAATTTTATGGAAAAAGCTCTTACAGATGAGATAATTGAAGCAATCCAAAAGAATGTTCCCGACATTCCTGCCCTCTTCTCCTATCCAAAAGTAATCGCAGATCCAAACAAATATGTACTAGCCAATAGTTATATGGGGTCACAAGCAGCCGAATGGGAACGAATCCGGACACTCAATACTCTGGCTAAGCATTTCAAAGTGGATTTATATACAGGAAGTGATACCACTCCTTTAAACGGAGTACAATTACACGGCAGAATTGAATCCCTGCATGCAATGCCTAAAGCCTTCCATTTAAGTAAAATCAACTTAAATATGACTGTAAAATCCATTCAGACCGGCTTACCGCTTCGTATATTTGACATTATGGGATGCGGTGGATTTTTAATGACCAATTATCAAGCAGAAATACCAGACTTTTTTGAAATTGGAACAGATTTAGAAACCTACAGCAGCATGGAAGAACTGGTGGATAAATGTGCTTTCTATTTAGAACACGAAGATCTTCGAAAAGAAATCTCATACAATGGGTATGAAAAAGTAAAACAGCATCACACCTACCCTCACCGGATAGCCGCGATGCTGCGCAATGTTACTTCTAATTTATAAAACTTGTCAATTTAAATGGAGTACTGATCGAATAAAACTGACCAATATTTTTGCAGTTTCATTCAATCAGTACTCCTTTTTTATCTTACTTCCAATATTCTCCCGCAATCTCAAACATAGTTTTTACACGCTGTAAATAAGTATGCTCCGATGCCACTTTTTGATACCCATTCCCCGCAATTTTCTGTCTGATTTCATCATGATTCAAATAAAACTCTACCTTGTCCAACAATTCTTCATAGCTGGTGTAAAATACAAAATCCTCATCCGGTTCGAAATACTCCAAAAAGTCTTGCTGGTAATTACTGATTAAAAAGCCGCCGCATCCCATGATATCAAATGCCCGCAGTGGGATTCCCGTCTGTATACTACGAAGTGTGATGTTCAAATTAATTTTACTGTTCGCAAAAACAAGTGGTGCCGTTGTGTGATATCCTGCAACCCCACAATTTCGCACCCCTTTTATTTGGGTATTTTCCATTGTATATAAATTCACTTGAAAATGTTCTCCCAAAAGCTGCATAATTTCATTTCTTTCCATTGCAGTCACTTTTCTTGCCAAAAAATAGTTGGCCATTGTCCATTCGGCACTTTCCAAGCCATCCCCTCTGGCATACACAGGACATACCTTTTGTATTGTTTCAAACACAGTAGGATTTTCTTTTAAAACATTTTCTAAAAAATTACAACCATAGATATTCTTCTGTGCATAAAGAAGGGCATCCACATACCCTTTTTCATAATCATCTAATTTCTCCAAATGGCGGAACATATTATTGTGTTCTTCATCATATAGAGCACCTACAAATGATATATCTCCTGCGTATTTTTTCCCTAATTCTTTATCCTTTATAATTGTTCTATAGCAATCCATCGGTGCTGCCATAGGTAGATAATAAGCCGGAAGTCCTTTCCTTGCCAGTTCATCACAGGTACCACTGTCAAACACAAAGGCAAAATTGGTCTCATACTCCAGTGTTGGCGAAAATAACTGAATAAACGGACTATCATAGGTCCATGATACATATGGTATCTTACATGCCTTACATGCAATCGCAATAATTGGATAATAATTGAAAGAAAAAACACAAAAGTAGGGCTTTGCCATTAATACTCCTACTAATTTTTCCGTATATTCCATATCCAGTCTGGTATCTACTTTTGTCGTATCTAAAGCATAACTTTCTACATTATAATCTAATACTTTAAATGCTTGCTTTATATAATCATTCCCAAAACTACTCCATTCAATAAATAAAATGGTGTTTCTCATATCAATGTACTCCATTTATATTTTAATTTAGCAAAGAAAATAGGGTTGACTTTCGTCAACCCTATTTGGCAATCAACTAGTAATTACTGAAGTAAAGATAATACTCCCTGGTTAGCCTGGTTAGACTGTGCTAACATAGCCTGACCTGCCTGAGCAAGAATATTATTGTTAGAGTACTTAACCATTTCAGTTGCCATATCTGTATCACGGATACGAGATTCAGCTGCTGTTGTGTTTTCAACAACGTTATCCAAGTTGTTGATTGTGTGCTCTAAACGGTTCTGAACTGCACCAAGTTCTGATCTCTGTTCTGAAAGAGATTTAATTGCTGCTTTAACCTGGTCATTTAATGTAGCTGCATTTGTTGCAGACTGTGCATCACCTGTAAGCAGTAATGTAGAACAGTTCATGTTCTTAATCTTGAATGAAATGTGCTGGCTCTTTTCTGCACCTACCTGTAAGTTACAAGATGTCTGAGAGAATGTACCATCTAATAAGTTCTGCTCATTGAATGTTGTTGTAGAAGCAACACGGTCGATTTCACTCTTTAACTGCTGTACTTCTGAATCAATGTAATCACGGTCTGTTGATGTTAATGTACCGTTTTCTGCTTTTACAGAAAGTTCGTTCATACGCTGTAACATATCATGTACTTCGTTTAATGCACCTTCTGCTGTCTGTACCATTGAGATACCATCCTGTGCATTTGCTGAAGCCTGTGTAAGACCTCTCATCTGACGTCTCATTTTTTCAGAAATAGCAAGACCTGCTGCATCATCTGCTGCACGGTTAATCTTATAACCAGAAGATAATTTTTCTGCTGATTTAACCTGTGTCTGTGTGTTAACGTTTAACATTCTGTTAGAGTTCATTGCTCTTAAGTTGTGCTGTACTACCATTGCCATAATTTTTTCCTCCTTGAATAAAGCGCCGTTTCCTTACGGTCTGTTGTTTGTTTGATTATCTCTATGTATAGTTATCTATATAACTTCTTCTCTATCATCTGAGATAAACTTTGTTAGCAAATCTTTATTTGCTTCAGTTGTAATATATATCGGTGATTCCAGAAAATACTTTAGCGTTTTCTAAAATTATTTTTTAATTATAGGAACAATCTAATGATATCCTCAGTCCAGTAATCACTTATCTTCCTTGTATACCATTGACACCCTCTCCTCCACATGTTACGCTACCCTTATAGTTCACGTAAATTATCAAAGGAGCATTCATGAACATTCAAACTCTTGACATTTTGAACATAATGCATTCAAAGTCTTATACCAACCAGCGTGATCTGGCAAAAGAAAGTGGTCACTCTTTAGGCATCGTCAACCGTTGCATTAGGGAATTAATGGACGAAGGATATCTTGACAACCATATGCGATTAACCGTCAAAGCACAAAAAACTTTCTGCGAAAACACTCCAAACAACGCAATTATTCTTGCAGCAGGATATGGTATGCGCATGGCGCCCATTAATACGGAGGTTCCCAAAGGCCTTTTAGAAATCAAAGGGGAAACTTTAATTGAACGATTGATCATACAATTACACGAAGTTGGCATCCATAACATCTACGTTGTTGTCGGTTACATGAAGGAACATTACGAATATCTAATCGATGAGTATGGCGTGGAATTAGTTGTATGCGAGGAATATTCCCATAAGAACAACCTTCATTCCCTTAAACTGGTAAAGGAGCATATTTCTAACAGCTACATTATTCCCTGCGACATTTGGTGTGCAGAGAATCCATTCCGCAAAAGTGAATTCTACTCCTGGTACATGGTTACAGATTCCTTGGATAAAAACAGTTCTGTACGCGTAAACCGTAAAATGCAGTTAGTAACCACAACAAAAGGCGAAAACGGCAACACTATGCTTGGAATTGCTTACCTGCATAAAAACGACTCTTCTCAGTTATGCCAAAACATTGAACAGTTATGTGGTAATCCTTATTACGACAATGTTTTCTGGGAAGAAGCATTAATGGAAAAAGACCACATGTTTATCACTGCAAAAGTGGTTTCCAATGACTTGGCTGTAGAGATCAATACCTACGAACAACTGCGCGAGTTGGATCATGGCTCTAATCAACTGCAGACAGAAGCAATTGACATCATATGTCAGGCAATGCACGTAACGCCCGAACAGATTGTAAACATTAAAATATTAAAAAAAGGAATGACTAACCGTTCTTTCTTATTTGATTGCAAAGGCAAGCAATATATCATGCGCATTCCGGGTGAAGGTACTCAGGAATTGATTAATCGTAAAGAAGAAGCTGATGTATACGAAGTCATTAAGGATAAACACATATGTGATGATATTGTTTATATCAATCCGCAAAACGGCTACAAGATTACAGAATTTTTACACAACGCAAGAAACTGTGACCCATTAAATCCAGTTGATACCCAAAAATGCATGAACAGACTTCGGGCTTTCCATGAAAAAAAACTAACAGTTCCTCATAGATTTGACATTTTCAAACAAATTCAATTCTATGAGTCCTTATGGAGTGGAAAATCATCCATTTACCGCGATTATAAGAAGACAAAAGAAAATGTATTCTCCTTAAAGGATTACATTGAAAAATACAAAATACCGGAAGTATTAACTCATATTGATGCAGTTCCAGATAACTTTATTTTTATAAAAAATCAGAGTGGAGAAGAAGATATCCGTTTAATTGACTGGGAATATGCAGGCATGCAGGACCCGCATGTGGATATTGCCATGTTCTGTATTTATGCAATGTATAGCAAAGAACAGGTGGATGTGCTTATAGACCAATACTTTGCCAACGGCTGCAGTCATGAAATCCGCCTGAAAATATATTGTTATATTGCCGCCTGTGGTCTACTTTGGAGCAATTGGTGTGAATACAAAAGGGAATTAGGTATTGAGTTTGGAGAATACTCTCTCCGCCAGTATCGATATGCAAAAGAATATTACAAAATAGTACAGAATGAAATACATTCATAAAACAGATTATTATCCATAAATGAGGTCATACATGAACACTGTAAAACGAGCTATTATTATGGCAGCCGGTACCGGAAGCCGCATGAATCCGGTTACTTTAGACACTCCCAAGCCTCTTGTCAGAGTCAACGGAGTAAGGATGATTGATACCGTCATTCAAGCATTACATGCTAACAACATCAAAGAAATATATATTGTTGTAGGATATTTAAAAGAACAGTTTGAACCGTTAAAAGCAGATTATCCGAATATAATGCTAATCGAAAATCCTTACTACGACACCTGCAACAATATTTCATCCTTGTATGTTGCCAGGGATCATATTGAAAATGCCATTATCCTGGACGGTGATCAGATTATATATAATCCGGCTATTCTGACTCCTGAATTTGAACGTTCCGGTTATAACTGCACTTGGACGTATAAAGAAACCGACGAATGGTTATTAACTGTTGAAAACAATATTGTGCAGTCCTGCTCCAGAACCGGAGGCAGCAATGGCTGGCAATTATACAGTGTTTCCAGATGGACCTCCACAGACGGACAACGTTTGAAAAAACATTTAGAGTATGAATTTGATGTAAAGAAAAACCGTCAGATCTACTGGGATGATGTAGCACTCTTTTGTTATCCTAACGAATATGAATTAGGAATCCGTGAAATGAATACAGAGGACATTATTGAAATTGATAATCTATCCGAACTTGCCGCGATAGATTCTTCCTATAAAAAATACTTGGGGGAATTTAACAATGAACAATGAAACCGTAAAAACAACTCACAAAATTGACTGGCTGATTACCTTGGTTCCGCTGGCAATTGTAGTAGTACTTTGTCTGGTATTTTTCTTTTTACCGGAACAATCCAACGTCATTTTAAGTAAAGTCCGTTTCTTTTTTGGAGATACTTTCGGCGTTTATTATCTGATTATTGGACTTGGTATTTTTATCGTTTCCATCTATATTGCCATGTCTAAATACGGCAATATTGTATTAGGTGAACCAAATGAAAAACCGAAATACTCCTTTTTTGCATGGGGATCTATGATGTTTACCTGCGGACTCGCCGCCGATATTTTATTCTATTCCTTCTCTGAATGGATTTATTATGGCACGGACCCACATATCGCCAAAATGGGCACCTTACAGGAATGGGCGGGGGTATATCCTCTGTTCCACTGGAGTTTTATTCCCTGGGGATTCTATCTTGTATTAGCCGTTGCCTTTGGTTTCATGTTGCATGTAAGAAAAAGAGAACGTCAGAAATATTCGGAAGCCTGCCGTCCTATTTTAGGGAAATATACGGATGGTATTCCGGGACGAATTATTGATTTGCTGGCTGTATTTGCTTTATTAGCAGGAACTGCAACTACATTCAGCGTAGCAACACCTCTTATGGCAAGCATTATCAATGAGTTATTTCAAGTACAGCTCAGCCGTACTGTTATTACAATCATCATTTTAGTTGTTACCTGTATTGTATATACATACTCATTATTACATGGATTTAAGGGAATCAGTCTTTTGGCTAACATCTGTATCTATATGTTTTTTGGTTTGATTGCCTTTGTAATCCTATTTGGAGGCGAAACAAGATACATTATCGAAACCGGTGTGTCATCTTTCGGAAAAATGATACAGAACTTCATCGAACTATCCACCTTTACAGACCCAATGCGCGAAACCAGTTTTCCACAGAACTGGACCATTTATTACTGGGCATATTGGATGGTATGGTGTGTAGCTGCTCCATTTTTTATCGGAAGTATCTCTAGAGGAAGAACCATCCGCCAGACTATCTTAGGCGGCTACATTTTTGGTGTTGGCTCCACCATTATCAGTTTTATTGGACTTGGTAACTACTCCATGGGATTGCAGGTTTCCGGAAAAATAGACTTTATTACTCAATATTTAGAAAACGGTGACATCTACGGAACAATTATTTCCATGATCAACACAATCCCATTAGCACCGGTTGTACTTGTAGTTGTGTTAATCACTATGATGCTGTTTTATGCTACATCCTTTGATTCTATAGCTTTAACAGCCTCCTGCTACAGTTATCACCGATTAGATAAAGATGAAATGCCTCATAAAGGAATTCAGTTAATGTGGTGCATCTTATTAATCTTATTACCAATTGTTTTAGTATTTGCAGAAAGTTCCATGAACAATCTACAGTCCGTGAGTATCGTTGCAGCATTCCCGATTGCCGCTGTACTGGTTTTGATTGTGATAAGTTTTATGAAGGATGCGAGAAAATATTTGGAAAAAGATAAATAGAAAAACCCCGCGTATGCATTGGAATACATCACATACGTGGGGTTCATAAATTTACTATCTTATTTTTTCTGATCCATAAATTGTGGTGGAACCACATTGGAACGATTCATACTTTTGTAGTAATCCAGTGCCGCTTTAGAAGATCGTCTTCCACTTCCTAGCACCTTGCGCTCACACTCAAAGTAAGCATTTAATTTCTGTTTCTTAATCTGTTCTTTTTCCTGTAAAGAATTGGTTTTATTTATAACTTGTGCAATCAATGGCTGCATACACTCAATCTGTCCCGCATAAGGACCATCTGCAGAAATTTTTTCCTTTTGAAAAAACTCACACAAAGTCTCTGCATCTTCAGTCAATACAATTAATTCCTGCACCAGTTCATCCTGCTCATCCATACAGGCATCAAAAACTTCTACTTCCATATCTGGATCATCTAAAAGGACAACCTGCCTATCACACAGTCCATATAGGTCATCTAGAAGTTCATTCCTTTTTAACAGATTCTGTTCTAGCAGTTTCAGTTTTTTTTCCACCATACTACTAATTTGCCTTTCCGTTTATACGCATAACTTCCTTCCAGGTATCTCTCACGGAACGTAGATGCATAAGTATCTCTTCTAAAATCTCGGTATCTTTTTTCATATTTGCCTGAACAAGACGCCTATCGAGATATTCATAAATTCTATCAAAATCCTGCGCTACTGGATATTTCATATCCAGTGTTACTCGTAAATGATCAATGATTCGTTCCGCTTTCATAATGTTAGTATGAGCTTTTTGCATATCCTTCTTCTCAATTGCCACAACAGCAATATTACAAAACTTAATTGCACCCTCATATAACATCAACGTAAGTTCGGCTGGTGAAGCAGTCAAAACCTTACTGTTATTATATTGTTGATATTGAGAGTTTGCATTATATAACGCCATAGTTATCAGCCTCCAAATAAACCGCTTACTGCATTCATGTTGGTCTGCATTTTCGCCATTGCAGACTCCATTGCTGCAAACTTTGCATACCATCTGTCTTCATAAGCAGCTAATTTATCTTCTGCATCCTTAATCTTTTTCGTGTAATCATCATATTCAGTCTTCATTTTTTTATCTTCATACACGGTATAAGAACTGCTGTAATCAGTACCTTTCATCAGACCATCCAGTCTTGATTTAAGGCTTTGAGTTAATTTTACAAAGAAATCTCTAACCTGCGTTGGATCTTTGCTGATTGCTGCCATCAACTCATTTGTCTTATTCTTAATAGAACTGTTCGTATTGTCCTCATCACCATTGATATAGTACGCATGCTTCTCATTGTCAGCAGCCTCCATATATCCCATGGTCTCGATACCAAAATCAGACAAATACATAGTTTTACCGCCAATTTCAAAACCAGCACTCATAATCTGTTTCATGGCAGTAGATACCGTACTAAGTGTGGAGTCTCCTCTTAAAAGCGAATCCTTAATCTTAGTTTCCCACTTTTCAACCTCAGATTCACTCATGGCATCTTTTTCTTCATCCGTTAATGGTTCATAACCTTTTGCGCGGTCTGCATTATAAAGTTTATCCATCTCATTAATCAATGAAGAATATTCCTTGATAAAATCCTTTATCATATCATACACACCGCTGGTATCGTCCTGTGTACTCAATGTAATTGGAGAATTTCCGGTTTCTGCATTACAGGTAATCGTTAGTCCATTGATTTCAAATGTATTACTTGTTGATGTAAAAGTTGCACCATTTAATACAATTCTAGCACTACTTCCATCTTCCTTGACTGCTCCGTTAGCAGTGGATAATCCCAACGCTTTTAATGCGTCCGTACTAATCCCTGCACCTGCCGAAATCTCAAAATCATTTTCCTCACCAGTTGCAGACGCACCAATAAAAATACGATTAGTTGTCGAATCGTAATTAGCATTTAAACCGTTTTTTTTCAATTCCGCAATTACATCAGAAACCTTACTATCAGCTGTCAGAGTAATATCAGTTGGTACTCCAGGGCTATTTTCAGTCTTCCCAATCGTTACCGTAATAGTCGCAGTACCACCACTCGTAAACGCATCAGCCCCAAGCAAATCCTTCATCGTTGTATCTGCAGTTGCCCCCTTAGCCAGTTCTGCACCTGTCATATATCCAGAAGATGCCAGTTTCTCAATCTTTAAGGACTGTACGCTATTCATTGCAGTATCCTTTGTAATAACAGTCGCTGCATTTGGATTCGATACTGTTGTAGTCTTCTTAGCATAAGAAGACTGATATGTAAGATTATCCAATGTACCAGAGAATAATTTATAAATTTTAGAATTTAAATCTTTCCATGCATTCTGCTTCCATTCATGCTTAGTTTGTGCTTTTTTCAACTCATCTACTTTGGTCTGCTTTACTGCTACCAAATCAGCAATAATGGACTCTGTATCCATACCGGAATATAATCCGCTTACACGCATTGCCATAATAACAGCCTCCTATCTTCTCTCGTCAACCAACATTCCGGCCAGTTCCCATACTTTGACAATCATATCCAAAGTCTTCTCCGGTGGAAGTTCCTTGATTGTTTCTTTTGTTTCTTTATCCACAATTTTAATTGTAATTCTGTTTGTTCCTTCATGAATTCCATAAACAGCTTCTGAATTGTTCATCTTTTTATTGAGCTGTTCTACCGCCTTACGAAGTTGCTCGTTCTGAGCCTGATTATTATTCTGCGGATTGCCATTCTGTTCGCCACCCTCTGTAATCTGTGTTACTACAGGAGTAGTCTTGTCAATAACTACCGAATTGTTCAGCGCTGCTCCCTCCGTGAATTCAGCTGCTGGTTTTTCCACTGCAGCCTTTGGTGCAGCGGGCTGTACTGTCTGTGCCTGATATGACATTACACTTCCTAATGGTTCTATTGCCATTGTAATCACCTCCATGTGATATATAAGATTAAAAGTTTCAATTATATCTGCATTCTATGATATATACAGATTATTCTAGTCTTTATATCGGCCAAAAAGAAAAAAATGTTTATACCTAAGTACAAACATTTTTTTCTTTTTTTCAACTAGTTTAGTTTAAAATTCTTCTTAGCGGATTTTCAATCCCAATGTCCTATTATACTCTGTTCAAAATCCCCTCCTCTGCATATCGGACATTTTAAATTATCTATATCCTTTAAAATCTCTATCTTATATCCACACAATGGACAATCTCCCGCATACTGTTCTCCTTTTAATTCTAAAAAAGGAACATCCACAATATTTTTACACTTGTCACATTGTGCCGGCATAAAAGCAAAATTGAAAATAACAGGAGACATTTCTTCTGTATATACCATAAATTGATTTGCTATATTTTCTTGAAATAAGCCTGCTATTGTGTCTAATCGACTATGCATTATGCCGCAGCCGGTTCTATATTCCCAATTCTTTCCACAACTGCAACAGTGTATCTTATTCATTTCTCCCATTAAAACTATCCTCTCAGAAGAGCCAGCACTCCATCCTGCAGCTGGTTTGCTTGTGATAAAATAGCTTGTCCAGCCTGAAGTAAAATATTCTGGTTCGAATATTCTACCATCATCTTAGCCATATCCGTATCACGGATTCTGGATTCTGCTGCTGTTGTATTTTCCACTACATTGTCCAAATTATTAATGGTATGCTCTAATCGGTTCTGAACTGCACCATAATAACTTCTGACATTACTTACATATCCTACTGCATTCTTAAATTCTGTAATGGCATTATCTGCACCGACACTCGTCGCTACACTTGTATTATCTAATCCCAGTGCCGCAGCATCCATTTGAAACAGTTTTACATTAATGTGAGTTCTTGCTTCCGCACCAACCTGAAGATTAATTTCTGTTGCTCCGGCAGTACTCGTAGAACCGGTATTGACATTTACCTGATTCGGGTCAATACGAAATGCCTGCGTAGGAGCTGTGTTTCCTAATATATTGGTACTTCCTGTTCCAAGGGAACCGGCAACAACAGAACCAGCACCATCTTTGGAAGCATAAGAAAGTTTTCTTATAAATTCGGTTAAGGAAGCATCCGGATTTTGAAACAGACTTTCAATCTGTGCCTGAGTCATTCCCGTATTCTTATCAATTGCATCAGAAAGAGAATCTCCATTTAATAAATCTGAAAATACTTTATCCATACCAGCTGCAATATTAGCTCCAGTCACATCAGAAGCCCCGCTTGCCAGATAACCAATATAAGCAGCCGCTAAATAACCATGTCCATAAGGACGTCCATCCACGGTATAGGATTTCAGATAATTTGCAATATCGGCATCCTTACTGGCATCTCCAGCTCCTGTTAAATCATTAGCATAATTAAGTAACGCATTATTCCAGTTCGTCGGGAATCCACCACCTGCAAGCTGCGCGGTTCCTTCTATAAACCAAGTAGGATATTTATCACCTGTTCTTCCACTCATGCCATCTGTTAAATTATACTGCATTACACTATGCATTAACTCATGGGCAATCGTGGATTCCAAAGTTTCTGCATTTTCTCCTGTTCCCGTTGCATCATCATCATCAAAATCCGCCGTATCTACTTTAACCAACATATTTACCGGCTTACCTGTAGGTGCATATGAATACTGGGCATATGCGAGTGTTCCATTCGGTCCATCTAAAAAAGAAACATCCAGTGCCATATCAATCGTATCGCTTCCCGTCGCATTTTTCAAAGATGGAAATGCTGAAAAAATCTGTGCAATAGCGTTTGGAATTAACTCATTTGCTATTTTATCTGCTAATACACTTTCTGCCAACGCATCTGTGCCCGTATCTGCAACAGGTGCCACATCTCCGTTTTCACTGCCTATCATGATCATTCCATCGGATAAACGATAGGAAATCTCATAATGATACACCTGACTTCCCGCCATGGATCTTGGGGAAGTCCCATTTGCAGGAAAAAGAGGCATCTCATTAAACACGGTATGATGAGCCGTCTGATCAATTGCCTGCTTTAACTGCTGTATCTCTGCATCCACCATACTTCTGTCATCATCTGTCAATGTTCCGTTTGCCGCTTTAACCGCAAGCTCCGTTCCCCTTTGAAGCATGGCATGAATTTCATTCATAGCACCTTCTGCCGACTGTACCAAAGAGATACCATCCTGTGCATTTGCAGATGCCTGTGTAAGACCTCTGATTTGTCTGCGCATTTTTTCCGATATTGCAAGGCCTGCTGCATCATCAGCAGCCCGATTGACCCGGTATCCGGAAGATAATTTTTCAGTCAAACCGGTCATTTTTTTATTATTAATAAGGAGTTGTCTGTTTGCATTCATTGCAACCAAATTATGCTGTACTACCATAGGATTCCTTCCCGGTTAAAACCAACTTTCTTCCATGAAAATTTCTGTATTACTATTACTGCAATAACTGTAAAACACCCTGATTATAGTTATTCATCTGTGACAGAATCGACTGTCCAGCCTGTAGTAAAATGTTATGGTTGGAATATTCCACCATAGTCTTTGCCATATCCGTATCACGAATCATTGTTTCCGAATACTGCGTATTTTCCTGTGTATTCTTATTTACGTTATATGCCTTCTCCAAACGGTTCTGATATGCACCAAAATCAGATCTTTGCTTGCTGACTTCTATAAGTGCATCTTTAATTTTATCAATTGCATCTGCACAAGCCGCCTCATCCAACACATCAACATCTTCCAATTCTAGATACTTATTACTCAACGCTTCATACTGAATCTCAATATGCTGTCTTGCCTCTGCTCCAGCCTGTACCCAGAACTTACACTTACCGCCCCAGATTGGGACATCAATTTGGTGGGAATTAACACCCGAATTACCAAATGATACACCACCATAATAACTTCCGCCACTACCGGTATATAAATCCATAATAGCCGTATTATTCAATGTATTATTGATTTTATCCAGTATTGTCTGCTCTGTGTCTGTATTGCTTACATTTAATCTTAATGTAAATCCTCCTACATCTTTTGATGTCTTATTATCTCCATAAGTAAAGTCATTTACGGCATTTACATCAAAATTCAATAATATATAACCACCCGAGTCCGCACATCCGCTGTTACCCGGTCCCAAATTTTTATTCAGGAGTCCCGGAGTACCATCATTTTCGTCGCCGGTTAAAGCGGACATAATACCACCCAGTGTTCCGTCTGCATCTTGCCTTATCGGATCCTTAAACTGCTTCCATACACCGTTTTGTTTATATCTATACCATTCCCACCATAAACCTTCATCATCATCCGTTCGGTCAGATCCATAATATTCCACCGTAGTAGATGTCGCCTTTACCGTGCCTATACCATCCATATCAAAAGTAAATTCCCAACCATCGGTGCTATTCCGGGCATCTGCCACCGTTGTCGCACTTGGCTTGGATGTTAAATTGGTAGTTCCACTGATTGGTTCTATAAATGCGTCATCAGCTGCATCAAAATCATGTGGGTCTGTCGTCCCATTCATACGCGAAGCATATGCTGCCTGATACGTTAAAGATGATGTATAAACATACATATCTCTAGAATCGGAAGCGCCTGCGCTTGTCTCAAAACGTGCCTCCACACCCGCACTTGGACCGGAAGAAAACGCTCTATTATTAAGACAAATTGCCATATCCGCTATTGTTGCCGTTTCTTCTACATCAAAAGAAAGTTTGTGTGTAAAAACAGGTTTCCCATTTGCATCAAACAATTCCGGTGCTGTTGTTTGATCAAAATAATCACTCATCTCAATAGAATAATCATTTGCTTCAAATTCATCCCAGGTAACTTTCTTTGTTTCATACTGGGTTCCATTATATCCGGTCCAGGAAATGGATATCCCATCCGCTTCTGTTGCGGCAATCTTATAACTTCCATATGCAATTACATCGTAATTATCATTCGTAACATCAATACTCTTAGCCGTAGATTTGTAAGTTACAGCCTGCTTCTTTTCTGTTCCAATCTGTATTTTTGTAGCCGGATCCGGTTCCCAGATATTGATTTCATTAAAAGTCGTAGTTTCAAAAATCCGATCCAATTCTTCCTTTAACTGCTGCACTTCCGCATCAATATACTCTCTGTCTTCATCCGTATTAGTACCATTCGCACTTTTAACAGCCAACTCGTTCATACGCTGCAGCATATCATGTACTTCATTTAATGCACCTTCTGCTGTCTGTACATAGCCGATACCTTCCTGGATATTCTCAGCCGCCTGACCCAGACCACGAATCTGTCTGCGCATTTTTTCAGACATTGCAAGACCTGCCGCATCATCTGCTGAGCGGTTAATCTTATAGCCGGAAGATAATTTTTCTGCGATTTTCTTAGTCTTATCCGTATTTATTTTAAACTGTCTATTTGCATTCATTGCTGCCAGATTGTGCTGTATTACCATAGGATTCTTTCCTTTTCTCTTTTGAGTTTTCTTCCTTGAAACATGGTTTTAATTTCTTTTTTAGATACTCTATTGCTTATTGTATCGACATAATCCGGCATATTCTAAAGTACTAAATAAAAAAAACAAAGGATTACTAATTCTTTAAATAATGAATCAATAATCCTTTGGCTTTTTAATTTTTTATCTATTTATCTTCCAATACTATAATATTCTATTCCAGCTTCTTTCATCTCATCCAATGTATAGAGATTACGTCCGTCATATACAAGCGGTGTACGCATCCATTCTTTGTACTGAGCCGGGGTTACGCCTTTGATCTGCGGCCATTCTGTAAAGACAAAGCAGATGTTTGCTCCATCTAATGCTTCCTGTGGTGAATCCACATAAGTAATGGAGCCACGGTCAATTTTGCCTTCCGGGAATTCCATTTTTGCTCTTGGGATTCCGGCAGGATCATAAGCATAAATATCTGCTCCCTGTGCCAGTAATAATTTAATATTTTCAGAAGCAGGCGCTTCACGAAGATCATCGGTACCCGCTTTAAATGTCAAACCTAATACAGCTACTTTCAAACCACTGAATGTAATCATACGGTCTTTTGCTTTTTCAAACAAACGGGTCTTCTGCTTGGTATTTACATCCACGCAGGCTTCTACTGTTTTTAATTCATAACCATACTGCTTAGCAAGGAATTTGAGTGCCTTGGTATCCTTAGGAAAACAACTTCCACCAAATCCGATACCGGCATTTAAGAAGCGCTCGCCGATACGGGCATCATAACTCATTCCCTTTGCTACATCCTGGATATCAGCTCCAACCAATTCACAAAGGTTTGCAATATCGTTCATGTAAGAAATCTTAAGGGCTAAGAAATCATTACATGCATATTTAATCATTTCTGCAGAACGTCTCTTTACAGATACAATCGGAATATTAAATGGTTCATATATCTCCATTAATTTTGCTTCTGCTTCTTTAGATTCCGTACCGATAATGATACGTGCCGCCTTAAGGGTATCGCGGACAGCAGTACCCTGTGCTAAAAATTCCGGATTGGATGCCACTTCTACTTTGACATCATTAACAAGGAAATCCTTGATAAACTGTTCTACTTTATCATTGGTTCCGATTGGAACTGTAGATTTTACTACTACAAGGCAGTCATGCACGATGGATTCTGCAATCTGACGGCATACCGTTGCAATATAACTTAAGTTAGCGCTGCCATCCGGCATTTCCGGTGTACCAACACCAATAAAAATAGCCTCTGCCTCACGATAAGCCTTAGCATAATCCGTTGTATAATGAAGGCGCCCAGTCGCATTGTTTTTCTTCATCAATTCTTCCAATCCATCTTCATAGATAGGAGATACGCCGCTTTCCATCAATTTTACTTTATTTTCATCAATGTCTACACAGGTTACTTCATGTCCCACTTCTGCAAAGCATACACCTGCCACTAATCCAACATATCCGGTTCCCGCTACTGCGATTTTCATGTTATTTGCCTGCCTTTCCAATATCTGTAATCTTTGGACCACAGGTCCAAAGTTACGTGTAAAAAATCTTTCGTTTATGGATTTTTTACACTTCTTTCTTCAATAAATTTTCTTCGTGCTTAATACGAATTAAATCCAGTTCAAAATCCTTACGGTCTCTCTGCGAAATATTGTTTAAAATGAGCCCTGCAAAAAATGCCTGTACTGCTGCTAGTGCAACAAATCCACATACGATAAGAGTCGGAAACTTAGCCACTAAACCAGTTGCAAACCATTCCAATAAAACAGGAATGAAAAATCCTATTGCTGCTGCCATTAACACTAACGCAAGCAATGCAAAAAAGCGCATAGGCTTGTACTCTCTAAATAAACGCATAATGGTAAATAAAACCTTCATACCATCTGAATAGGTATTTAACTTAGAAACACTTCCTTCCGGACGGTCCCTATAGTCAACTTCCACATTTTCCACCTGCATATTGTTATTCACTGCATGAATAGTCATCTCAGTCTCAATCTCAAAACCCTTGGACATCACCGGGAATGTCTTTACAAAGGAATAACTGAATGCACGGTATCCTGTCATAATATCCTTGATGTCACAATCAAACAATGCATTGATGCTCTTACGTACAATGGAATTACCAAAGTTGTGGAACGGTCTTTTATTTTCTGTAAAATAAGTAGTAGAAAGGCGGTCCCCCACTACCATATCTGCATTGTGAGTCAATACCTTGTCTACCATGGAAGGGGCATATTCCATAGGGTAGGTATCGTCTCCATCCACCATAATATAGCACTCTGCGTCAATCTCGCGGAACATTCTGCGGATTACGTTTCCTTTTCCCTGCATATATTCATGACGTACCACTGCACCTGCCTTTAACGCCAGTTCCACGGTACGGTCGCTGGAATTATTATCGTATACATAAATAACGGCTTCCGGCAGTGCTGCCTTCGCATCCATTACAACCTTTTCAATTGTTTTTTCTTCATTATAACAAGGGATTAAAACTGCGATCTTATCCATCCGCAAATCTCCATTTCTACTCATTTCTTCACATTATAGTATAAATAGCACAAAAAATCTACACGAATAGCATTTTAGGATACTGATTTAAAAAATTCCGCAATCAAAAACGGCCATAATAAAAAGATTGGGAACAAATAACGCAATAGACAGAATGCCGGCGTGGCAATCATAATTGTTCCCCATAAAATCACCAGTGGAATCAACCACACAGCCTGTCTCGCACACTTTCTACGCACATACTGTAAAATCAGCAAAAAGACCATGAATATCTGCATTGCCATACTGCCAAGCATACAGACAACTGGTGCTTTTCTTCCAGCCAGAACCAGTTTTTCAAATACAGACTCTAAAGAAATTCCTGTAATGCTCTTTATTACATCTATTTGCTCCACACCCAGTTCGTTTTCGGTACAGCCCTGCGTACAAACGCTATTCGTTTCCCCATAATGCCAGTATCCCACAGTCTGCATTAAATATGCTTTTACATAACTTCCAAAATGACTCTTACAACCATTCCACCAAACACCAAGGAATTTCCCCACATTATCATTCAAAAACTCATCATTAAATGCTTCATCAAATTTATATGGGTCCGTGTACCCCGGCTGATACACTTCTTTTACTTTTTCTACCGGCATTAATTCCTCTAAAAATGCCATATCTTCCTCAGAAAAAGTATCTCCTTCCCAAAGCACATACCCAATCTGTTGTAATGGCACAGAAGCAGCTTCTGCAAAGGACTGTTTTTCAATTCCAATAGCCTTAAATACAGGTCCCTGCCAAATCTGAAACAGACCAATCGCGCAAGCAAACAGAATTAATATCTGCTTCCAGTACTTTTTATATAAAACAAGAAAAATAACTGCCATCACAATCGCAATATACATACCATTGTTACGCAGCATGGACGACAATAAAAATAAAGCCGAAAGTTTCACACACTCTATCGAATTTGCTAACAGTTCTCCCTTTCCGGCAATCACATCATATAATTTTATGCACAAAAGCACCATAATTACGGAAAACAGAACATCCTTTGACAAATAAATGGAATACATTCCCACAAACGGATGAAATGCAAACATTCCTACTGCAAAAATCTTACAGAATACATGCACACGTGTGCGCAAAATACGGGTGGTCAGATAAGCCAGCACTGCTGCTACCGTTAGCATCTGCAAAAAACTGAACACTCCTACAGAACCTGTTATCGGTAAAAATCCAGTCAACTTTCTTACTACCATCATGGCACCTGTAAACAACACCGGATGGTGATTGGTCCATGGTATCAATCCTTCCGCCATAGAAAGGGATTCCCATGTGTCCTTTCCGCAGTTTCCAGGGAAAAAAGTCAGATAGTACGGAAGGTAACAGATCAAATAAAGAGCAAATAACACCACACATGGATGTTTTTTATAAATGCCTACAATTTTGCTAATCTTACCTCTCTTAGCAGAATCATCGACCTTATCTCTTTCCATACCTGCACTTACTTTATCCGAAGCAGCAAACAAAAGTAAAATCAACGCCGTGAAAAACAACCCTAAAAACGGGTACACGAAAAAATCCATAATGGATACATCAGCAAAAATACCCTCATAAATTTCTATTTTACTGCCTGCAACAATAGTTAATGCGTAGATAAAACCGGCTGGAAGGCAGTATTTTAATTCCTTTTTGACAACTGCCGCCTTATAATAAATGACTCCTGCAAGTAACATCAGACATGGAATGATCCACTCAATTCCTGTAATACCATAGCCGCTTACCAGAGCAAGTGACAGGCCAGTCCCATACGATACTCCTGCTAATATTCCAATTTGAAAAATATTTTGATATCTTTCGATTATTTTTTTCATGTATACTCCAATACTATTATTTAATTCTGTCCGCCATGGTATAGAAATCAAAATAGATTCCTTTCTTTTCCATCAACTGACTATGATTACCCTCTTCTACGATACCTTCCTCTGTCAGCACCAAAATACGATCCGAGTTTTTAATACTGGACAAACGATGTGCAATCGTAATCGTTGTTCTTCCCTCGGATAATTTATTCAAAGATTTTGCCACTGCAAATTCACTTTCATTATCCAATGCAGAAGTCGCCTCGTCAAGAATCATAATCGGCGGATTCTTTAAAAAGACTCTGGCAATACTGATACGCTGTTTCTGTCCACCAGAAAGTTTTACTCCCCGTTCTCCCACATAAGTATCATACCCATCTTTCAATCCCATAATAAATTCGTGGGCACCTGCTTTTTTTGCTGCTTCCACAGCCTCTTCTCTCGAAGCATCCATTCTTCCGTATAAAATATTTTCCATAACTGTACCGGAAAATAAATACACATCCTGCTGCACAATACCGATGTTACAGCGCAGACTCTTTAACGTATAATCCTTGATATTTCTTCCATCAATTTTAATCCGTCCCTCTGTTACATCATAAAAACGGGGAATCAGATTACAAAGTGTCGTCTTACCACCGCCGCTCGGTCCCACAATTGCCAGTCTTTCACCTGGCTTTATTGTTAGATTCAGATTGCGGAATACTCTATTATGGTCGTCCGGATATTCAAATGCTACATTTTCAAAAGAAATACTTCCCTGCGGTTTTGGCATTTCCACTGCATTTTCTTCATCAAAGATTTCAACATCCGCATCCATAATCTGTAAAAACCGTTCAATGCCGGTAATACCACGCTGAAATTGTTCCGCGAACTCGATGATACGCCGGATAGTAGCTATCAAAGTTGATACATACATGGTATATGCCACCAAATCACCTGCACCAATATATCCTCTTACTAAAAACAATCCGCCAAAGAGAATAACCATAAGATACATCAAACCATCAAAGGCTCTGGTTGCTGTCTGAAAGGATGCCATATAGCGGTAGGTTACTTCCTTGATATTTAAGAAAGTCTGATTGCCTTCCTCAAACTTGGCACATTCCACATCTTCATTCGTAAAAGCCTTTACTACCTTTTGTCCAAGCAGACTGTCCTCAATACGGGCGTTCAATTCTCCAATCTGCACTCGCTGAGCAGCAAATGCCTTCTTATTTCGTCGGTTTAGTTTGATACATACAAACAGCATAACCGGCACAACTGAAAATACAATTATTGTCAAAGGAAGATTCACTGTTGCCAAAATAGCAAATGACACTACAATTTTAACACCGGCAATAAAAAATTCTTCCGGACAATGGTGGGCAAATTCCGTCACATCAAACAGGTCATTGGTGATACGTCCCATAATCTGACCCACTTTGGTATTATTATAATAGGTATTGGACAATTGCTGTAAATGTTTGTAAGCATCCCGCCTCATATCTGTCTCAATCTTAGCACCCATAACATGTCCCATATCCGCCATATAATAATTAGCCATACAATCAACGATACGCAACACAAGATAAAGCAATGCCATTTTTCCAATGAGAGATACTGTCAGGCTAGCCATATCATGTAAACCTGTGTCCGTAATATGGCGTATGATCATGGGCAGCACCAATTCACAAATCGTTGTCAATGCCGCACAAAACAAATCTGTAATCATCACTTTTTTATGATTTTTATAATATGGTAAAAAACGCTTCATCAAAGCGCCGGTTGTATATTCCATCTTTCCTTCCTTTCATTAAAAAGAGAGTGCCTAAGCACTCTCTATTTTGAAATAAAATATGTAATTTGTAAAGACTTCTTATTCGTCTACTGCTTCCTTTAATTCCTGAGCAAGTCCGTAAATATTCTGCAAAAGAACATTGCACTGTTCCATATGCTCTACAGATGCTTCGGATGCTCTCACACCTTCTGTAGAAGATGCTGCCACTTCTTCACTAGCTGCTGATAACTGGGAAATACTGTCCGAAATCGCATCCGTGGATTCTAAGATGGTCTGCATATTTTCTTCTGTACTACGAATATTTTCTGCCAGTTCCTTCATCTCAGAATTAATATCCGCAAATCTCTTTTCTGTATTGTCAATCATTTCATTCTGTTTTAATACAGACGCTACAGAATTCTCGATGCTTTCATTTGCGAGTTTGGTATCGCTGATCAATACATTGATAATTTCAATAATATTATCCGATGCCGCTTTTGTCTGTTCTGAAAGCTGGCGGATCTCGTCCGCTACTACCGCAAAGCCTTTTCCTGCTTCTCCTGCTCTGGCAGCTTCAATGGAAGCATTTAATGCAAGCAGGTTGGTCTGACTGGAAATCTGTAAAATAGAACCTACAATGTTCTGTACCTCATTTACCTGTGATGTAAGTCTTTCAATTACTTCTACAGTCGTCTGGCTGGCCGCCTGTACATTACCGGACTGTGCCTTTAATTCTGCAATCTCCTCTTCCCCTTCGCTAATGGTAGCACTGGTTCTGTCAGATGCTTCTAACATTTGTCTGATTCCCTGGCTGGTAGAATCAGAAACACGCTGGATATCCACACATACTTCTGCCACCTGCTGTATATTTTCGGCGGTATTCATAGAACTATCCGCAATATTCTGCATCGAAAAATGATTGGAATTAATGCAGGACTTCAGATTTTCAATCTTATCCATTGCTTCTTCAAAATTCTTAGAAACATCATCTGCAACGACTACCATCTTCTGATTGGTCTCTGCCTGTTTTGCAGCACCTTTCTGCACGGATTCCACATTTTCTTTGTTAAATAAAATCATGAGTTTGGTAACCGTAATGGACACAACCGTTACAAAGATAAGCGTAAATAAAGTTACGATTGCATTGGACATATAAGCCGGATCCGCTTTGTCATAACGGCTTATCAAGCGTATTACATTTGCCAGAAAAACAACACCATTTCCTAATACGGTCAATCTTAAATTAAAGAATGATAAAGACATTACGATAAAAATAAAACCATATAAGAATGTAAATTCCCCTTGATTGGTAAGTGCAATTACAAAATAGCTGACTGCTGCCGTTGCCATCATCATAATCATACCCGGTCTGGTTGCCCTCTGCTTAATAAAAGCAATGATACAAATCACAATGGCTGTTGCCACAACGCCGCATTGAATCATCAGATTCGTATTCAAACCACTGGTCAAAATAGCCGCCCCAAACATAAGCAGAAAATAGCCATACACAATCATTAACCCAACAAACATTCTTCCTATGGATCTTCGATACTGTTTCTCCGTCATACTCACTACTCCCTTCAATTACCCCTTCTAGCCCAATAAGACCGCTCGCCAATCGTGCTGTCATTTGGTTCATTCGTATCATATTCATACATGTAAATCGTATCATATTTTCTGTCATTTTGGAAGATTTTATCAAAAAATATACCCGTTTTCAGACAATAGTTTCCATAAAAAAAGAAGTGCACCAGCACTTCTTTTTTTTATTAATTTTGCAGTTTCCTTGATGAATGCTTCCGTTTCCTAATTATAGGCCCCTTCTCGTTCGAAAAAATCGTCCAAAGCCTGTAAACATTGGATTAAAATTTTCATATCATCCTCATCAAGATCCTTGATAATGGCTTTGATCATCTTTCTATGAAAATCTCTATGATGGAAAAACGCCTTTCTTCCCTTCTCTGTCAATATAACGAGTACTACACGCTTATCCTGTGTGCTCCGCTGACGGGTAATATATCCCTTATCCTCCAAACTATTCATGTTTGTTGTCAAAGTACCCACTGTAACATTTAATGCCTTTGCAATCACGGACATGCTTCTTGGCTCTTCAATTCCAATCTGCTCAATAATGTGCATATCGTTATTACTGATATCCTTAAATTCTTCTGTAATTACTGCTTTTGCTTCCGTATCCAAAATATTGTTGAAAAGATTTACCAACAATTCATTTAGGAGACGGTTCGTACGCTTTTCCATTCCCAACCTCAAATTCTATTTCTTCCATAACAATACGCTATAAATTGTTATGTGCTTGTTTTGTCATTTGTTATTATGACATTTACCACGAAATTACGCAAGCCCCGTAAGTTAATCCTGCTCCAAAACCGGATAATACCAGTTTAGCACCACGGTTTATTTTTCCTTCACGATTTAATTCATCTAACAAGACTGGAATTGTTGCAGATGACATATTTCCCGTACGATCTATATTCATTGGGAATTTTGAAAGATCTGCACGAAGTCTTTTAGCTGCTGCCTCAATGATTCGTGCATTTGCCTGATGCAATACAAACAAATCGATGTCATCCACTGACATATCCACTTTTTCGAGTGCATCTACAATGCAGTCGGGTACCTGTCTTGTTGCAAAGCGATACACTGCCTGACCATCCATTTGTACGTAGAAATCTTCTTCCTCATCCTTTTCTGTATACAAAGGATTTTTTATCAGACGGTCTCTACAGCTTAATACCATTCCTTTCGCACCATCCGAGCCCTGCGCAAAACTGATCATACCGCTCACATCTGAATCGTCCACAGCTTCTACTAAAACTGCACCAGCCCCGTCTCCAAATAAAATACAGGAAGAACGGTCTTCCCAATTCATAATTTTGGATAACACTTCACTTCCTACTACAAGGATTTTTTTGTACATACCGCTTGCAATGTATGCCTGCGCGGTTGTAAGCCCAAACAAAAAGCCGGAGCATGCTGCATTTAAATCAAATGCAACTGCATTTACTGCACCAATCATATCCTGTACCTGACAGGCTGCGCATGGTAACAGATATTCCGGAGAGCAGGTTGCAAGTAAAATGGCATCCACTTCCGCCGCCTCAACGCCTGCCATTTTAAGTGCTTTTTCACAAGCATCTGCTGCTAAAGAAGCTACTGTTTCTCCTGTAGAAATGTGACGGCTGGCAATCCCTGTTCTTTCTTTAATCCATTCATCCGAGGTTTCTACCCATTCCATTATTTTTATATTACTTACCTGTTCACGAGGCAACGAACTGCCTGTTCCAGTAATTTTCATTTTCATTACGAAAATTCCTCCATGATTTCAGCTACCGTTTCTATTTTTTCTGCACGATACGCATTGCTTCCACAGAAAATCAATCCCTCATCCAAATTACCTTCCACTGCATTAATCAGTGCTTCCGTAATACAATAAGGTGCTGTAGCCGGATTACAGGTCTTGATGCATTGTCTGCATCCGCGCATAAAACGCTCCCCTGCTTTTACTTTATCTAAAAATGTATTGTGAATTGCTCTTCCCGGCATTCCTACCGGACTTTTTACGATTACGATATCTTCTTTTTTTGCATCTACATATGCCTGTTTATAGGCATCCGATGCATCACATTCCTTTGTTGTCACAAAACGGGTTCCCATCTGCACACCACTTGCTCCAAGCTCCAGATAATGATCCATATCTTCTCTGGTGTACACGCCTCCACCTACGACAACTGGTGCATCCAATTCCATTTCCCTGGCACATTCAATGATGGATTTTACTTCTTCATCGTATGACTTCGTTTCGTATTCATCCAATTCTTCATTTGAAAAACCAAGATGTCCGCCCGCCTTTGGACCTTCTACTACAATAAAATCAGGCTTACAGTCATATTTTTTCATCCAGTACTTGGCAATTACGGATAAAGACTTACGGCTGGATACAATAGGAGCGATTTTGGTTGCAAATCCTTTTGTTAATTCCGGCAGATTTAATGGAAGTCCGGCTCCTGAAATGATACAGTCTGCTCCAGCCTTTACCGCTGCCTTTACATATTCCTCATATTGTCTGGTGGCAACCATTATGTTTACACCAATGATCCCACCCATTGCCATATCTTTGGCTTTTTTTATTTCACTTGCTACCGCCCGCAGATTACATTCAATTGGATTTTTTGCAAAATCCGGATCACGAAATCCAATCTGCGCTGTGGAGATTATGCCAATGCCACCAGCTCTAGCTACTGCGGATGCCAGTCCGGATAAACTGACACCAACACCCATACCTCCCTGGATTACCGGAACCTTGGCACATAACTCTCCGATTCTTAATTCGCTCATACTCTATTACCTTCCATTTACAATACAAAAATCTGTCGTACATGGATTTTTTATATTGTAAATCTATCCTTTAGGAATTTTGTATTTTAAAATGCACGGAATCTGTTATAACGCTGCTGAGCAATCTTTTCGCCGCTCATACCATCGTATTTCACCAGAAATTCTTTGATATGTTCTTTCATATAGCCGCCAATGGATTCTGCTGTCTTATTATCCGCACCGCCAAATTCCGGTATAATTTCTTCAATAATACCAAGACGTTTCAAATCCTGAGCTGTAATATTCATTACTTCACTGGCCTGTTCTGCTTTAGAAGCATCTTTCCAAAGAATGGATGCAAAGCCTTCCGGAGATAAGATGGAATAAGTTGCATTTTCCATCATCCATACTTCATTACCAACAGCTGTTGCCAAGGCACCACCGCTTCCGCCTTCTCCAATCAAAATGCAGAGTACGGGAACCTTTAATGCTGACATTTCCAATAAGTTTCTGGCAATTGCCTCACCCTGTCCACGCTCTTCTGCTTCAATGCCACAGAAAGCGCCGGATGTATTTACAAAACTGATAATCGGACGGTTAAATTTCTCTGCCTGTTTCATCAGACGAAGTGCTTTTCTATAACCTTCCGGCATCGGCATACCAAAATTACGCTCCTGACACTCTTTGACATCTTTTCCTTTTACATCTGCAATCACAGTTACCGGCTGTCCATCGATAAATGCAAGACCACCAACAATCGCGGCATCATCACGAAATCCTCTGTCACCATGTGCTTCTACAAAATAATCAAAGATGTGATTCATATAATCAACTGCGGAAGGACGTCCCACCTGTCTTACAGCCTTTACTTTTTCCCATGCTGTGATCGGAAGTGTTTTCCATGAACGCTCTTTGATAATCTCATTTAACTCAAAATGAAAATCCTTCTGGAACTGTGCATATTTACCTTCCTTTGCTCTATGTGTCATAATCAGGAAATACATAGTCTTCTTTAAATTTTCACGTTCAACAATTCCATCAATAAAACCATGCTCTAATAAAAATTCCGATGTTTGGAATCCTTCTGGAAGTTCCTGTCCAATAGTCTGCTTAATAACACGGGGACCGGCAAATCCAATCAGTGCTCCCGGTTCTGCCATAATGACATCACCAAGCATCGCAAAACTTGCAGTTACGCCGCCTGTTGTCGGATCGGTTAAAATCGTACAGTATAAAAGCCCCGCTTCACCGTGCTTCTGAATCGCTGCGGATGTTTTTGCCATCTGCATCAAAGAAACGATACCTTCCTGCATTCTGGCTCCGCCGGATGCACAGAAAATGAATACTGGAAGTTTCAGTTCTGTAGCACGTTCAATAGCGCGGGTAATCTTTTCACCCACAACATGCCCCATACTCCCCATCATAAAACGGGTTTCACAAATACCGATTACAGCATCTTCTCCAAAAATCTTACACTGTCCAACGGTTACGGCTTCATTCGCACCTGTTTTTTCTCTTGTCTCTGCCAGTTTTTCTTCATATCCTTCAAAATGAAGAGGATTGCTTACCGGCATATCTTCAAACCAAGGAGTAAAGCTCTGACGGTCTGCCACCATACGAATACGGTTATTGGTTTTTACACGGAAATAACCGCCACATTCATAGCAGATGTATTTCTTCTTTACAACCCTGTCACGGTTTACCATCTTTTTGCATTTCGGACATTTAATTTCTACAATACTATCCATATTACTGCCTTTCTACTTTGAAATTGCAAAAGTCAATTCTGCTTTCGCTGCTACTTTTCCATTTACAGTTGCAGTTGCCTCTCCAACACCGATTGGCCCTTTTGTCTTGATAATCTTAGTTTCTAACATCAAAACATCGCCAGGAACAACCATCTGTTTAAATTTCGCCTTATCAATACTTGCAAAATAAGCAGTTTTTCCTTTATTTTCAGGCAGATCTAAAATAGCAACTGCTCCAACCTGAGCCAGCGCTTCTATAATAAGCACCCCCGGCATAACGGGATTTCCCGGGAAATGTCCGTTAAAGAACGGCTCATTGAAACTGACACATTTTTTTCCTACTGCACGTACACCCGGTTCTAACTCTTCAATTGTATCAACAAGCATGAACGGCTGTCTGTGCGGAATAATTTCCATGATTTCTTTTGCGGTGTATACTGACATATCCTATTCCTCATACTTCTTAATTAATAAGCTCGCATTATGTCCTCCAAAACCTAATGAATTACTTAATGCGTATGGTACTTCTTCTGTGTAACTCTGCTTGCAGTAGTTTAAGTCCATTTCTTCGTCAGACTCCTGTAAGCCTACAGTTCTGTGGATGAAACCTTCTTCTACTTCTTTTACACAGGTTACAAATTCTACTGCTCCGGCAGCACCAAGTAAATGTCCTACCATGGATTTAGTAGAGTTGATCTTTAAGTTCTTTGCATGATCTCCAAAAGCTAATTTGATTGCTTTTGTTTCAAATAAGTCATTATGGTGTGTACTGGTTCCATGCGCATTGATATATGTAATATCTTCCGGTTTTACATGACCATCTGCCATTGCATTTTCCATAGCTTTTGCCGCACCGCTTCCATCTTCTGCCGGAGAAGTGATGTGGTAAGCATCAGAAGAACAGCCATAACCGATTACTTCTGCATAAATCTTTGCACCACGTGCTTTTGCATGTTCTAATTCTTCTAATACGACGATACCAGCGCCTTCGCCCATTACAAATCCGCTTCTATCCTTGTCAAAAGGAATGGAACAGCGAGTCGGATCTTCTGAAGAAGAAAGTGCAGTTAATGCCGCAAAACCAGCCACACCAATCGGTGTAATAGAACTTTCTGTTCCACCTGCTACCATAACATCGGCATCCCCATACTGAATGGTACGGAATGCTTCCCCAATGGAATGTGTACCTGTTGCACAAGCTGTTACTACGTTTAAACTCTTTCCTTTTAATCCATATGCAATACTTACATTACCTGCTGCCATGTTAGAAATCATCAGCGGTACTAACATTGGGCCAACCTTATTTGGTCCTTTTCCCTTTAAACGGTCATGTTCTCTTTCCATTGCCTGTAAGCTTCCAATACCGCTTCCCACATTGCAGCCAACCATATAGGGATCTTCTTTTTCCATATCAAGACCAGCGTCTTTGATGGCTTCGCCTGCTGCTGCAACTGCAAACTGGCAAAACTGTTCCATTCTTCTTGCTGCTTTTTTATCCATATACTGTGCCGGATCAAAGTCCTTTACCTGTGCCGCTAATTTGGCGCGATACTCTGTCACATCAAAATATGCAATTTTATCAAATCCGATTTTTTCCGTTTTTACACCATTCCAGAATTCTTCTACGCTATTACCGATTGGTGTGATGGCACCAAGACCGGTTACTACTACTCGTCTGCTCATATAAATGTTTCTCCCTTCTGTGTAGGACGGTTGAGGGATACCCTGCGCGTGACACGCGCAGATTGGAACAATCTGTTTCGCTCCGCTTATAACGTCACGTCACTAAACTCGAAAAACCTCGTTAAGTGACGACGTTAACACAGGGTCGTGTGCAGAGACACCTCAGCCAAAGCCTCACATACAATAGTTACAAATATTTACATCACCATTCCACCATCAACGTGGATAACCTGACCCGTAATATAGTCTGAATGGTTTCCTGCTAAAAACAGAACCATGTTGGCGATATCTTTGGTATTTCCTAATTTCCCAAGTGGAATCATTTCTTTCATCTTGTTCATGTAGTCTTCGGATAAGACTTCTGTCATTTCGGTGGCAATGAAGCCGGGTGCTACTGCGTTGACACATACATTACGACTTGCAAGTTCTCGGGCTACGCTCTTTGTAAGTCCAATGAGACCTGCTTTGGAAGCGGAATAGTTACTTTGTCCGGCGTTTCCCATAACACCGCTGACTGAAGAAATGTTGATGATTTTACCGCTTCTCTGCTTTAAAAATGAACGGGACAGGTGTCGAATCATATTAAATGCACCTTTTAAGTTAGTGTCTAATACTGCGTCATAATCTGCTTCTGACATACGCATAATCAGATTGTCTTTTGTAATTCCGGCATTGTTTACCAGAATGTCCACTTTACCGTATTTATTCAGTACTTCTTTTACCATGGCTTCGCTGGCTTCAAAGTCTGCTACATTACACTGCATTGCTTCTGCCTCTCCACCATTTGCTTTGATCTCAGAAACCACTGATTCTGCCCGTTCCTTTGATCCATTATAATTAACGATAACCGTTGCGCCGCTTCCTGCAAGGGTAAGAGCGATTTCTTTCCCAATTCCTCTTGCCGCTCCGGTTACCAATGCTATTTTCCCTGTTAACATGAAAGTTCCTCCATTACACGATCCAAATCAGCTAACTTATCCAAGTTCAGTACTTTTACATCTTTGCTGATTTTACGAATAAACCCATTTAATGTTTTACCCGGACCGATTTCCACGAATACATTTACACCATCTGCAATCATCTTCTCAATGCTCTGCTGAAAACGCACTGAGCTTGCGACCTGCTGTTTCAATAATTCTTTTATGTTTTCTTCCCTTGTCACATAATCTGCCGTTACATTTGTAAGATAAGGCATCTTAGGTGCACGAAGTGTTACATCTTTTAATTCTTCATACAGTTTTTCACCCGCATCTTTTAACAATGCAGAATGGAAAGGACCACTTACTTTTAGCGGAATGCAGCGTTTTGCTCCTGCCTCTGTCAAAGCTGTTGCGGCTGCATTTACTGCATTTTCCTCTCCTGTTATTACAATCTGTCCAGGACAATTGTAATTTGCCACAGACACAATCCCCTCCGTTTTTTCACAAACAGATTCTACAGTTGCAGGATCCAGCCCAAGTACAGCTGTCATGGCTCCACCTGTTGGATAGGCTTCCTGCATATACAATCCCCTCTTGCGGATGACTTTGAATAGATCAGCAAGATCCATTACATCACATACGGCTAACGCACCATATTCTCCCAGAGAAAGTCCAGCACAGACATCCGCTTTGATTCCTTTTGAATCTAACACCTTCCATGTTGCGACTTCTGCTGCCAGCATAGCAATCTGTGTATACTCTGTGATATTTAACTGGTCATTTTCCTCAAACACCAGTTTTTCCATATCCAGCCCACTTACTTCACCAGCCAATTTGAATACTTCTTTTGCTTCCGGGTAATTATCATAAAATTCTTTTCCCATACCCACATACTGGGCACCCTGTCCCGGAAAAACAAATGCGATCTTATTCATAGTCATTCTCCTTTTTTGTAAATACATCCGGCTTGCCAAAGCTTACCGGATGCCCCTCTTATAATTTCATTAATTCTTTTGCCTGATTCATAATATCAGCAATAATCTCTGCACAGGATTCCTGTTTATTTACAAGACCTGCAATCTGGCCTGCCATCAGGGTTCCGTTTACCACATCACCTTCTACAACTGCTTTACGCAATGCGCCAAGTGTGAGTTTTTCCAGTTCCATAAAATCAGCGCCTTCTTTTTCCAAACGGATATATTCCTTGGTCATCTGATTACGGATGGCACGAACGGGATGTCCATGTGACATTCCTGTTACTACAGAATCAATATCCTTTGCTTTTACTACTTTCTCTTTGTAGTTATTATGTACGATGGATTCGTCTGCTACTACAAAACGGGTTCCAATCTGAACGGCCTCTGCTCCAAGCATCATAGCCGCAGCAAAACCTCTTCCGTCTGCAATACCGCCCGCCGCAATTACCGGAACATTTACCGCATCCACTACCTGTGGCACCAATGCCATAGTGGTAGTAGAACCAATGTGTCCGCCGCTTTCCATTCCTTCTGCTACAACAGCATCGGCTCCGGCTCTTTCCATCAGTTTCGCCATAGCAACACTTGCTACAACCGGAATCACTTTAACACCTGCGGCTTTCCACATATCCATATATTTACCAGGGTTGCCTGCGCCTGTAGTAACGACCTTTACTCCTTCGTCCACGATCACCTGTGCAATCGCATCCGCTTCTGGGTTCATCAACATGACATTTACACCAAATGGCTTATCTGTCAGTTCTTTCGCCTTTTTAATCTGCTCTCTTACAAATTCTGCTGGAGCTCCACCGGCACCGATGATACCCAATCCACCGGCATTTGAGACTGCGGCAGCAAGATTATGCTCCGCAACCCATGCCATTCCCCCCTGAATGATCGGATATTCAATATTTAAAAGTTCTGTAATTCTCGTCTTCATATAGACCCCTTACACATATTCTTAAGCGTTAACGCCCTTATCCTGCATATATTTGATAACAGCACCTACTGTTGTGATGCTTTCTAATTCCTCTGAAGGAATTTCAACACCATATTCTTCTTCAAAAGCCATAACTAATTCGAATAAATCTAAAGAGTCAACTTCTAAGTCCTCTTTGAATCTTGTTTCTTCTGTGATTTCCACGTTTTCTAAGTTTAACTGTTCTTCGATGATTTCTTTTACTCTTGCTAACATAATTTTCTTTTCCTTTCTTTTTGACCAATAAAACGGCTCGCGCAGCGTGCCGGCGTTTGGTGCGGTTATTATTCCCGCTTCTTCCATTTTTATTATTTTTTCCAATAAGACGATTCGTAAATGAATAACATTTATTCACTTAGCATATCGATATTTGGTTATATACTTTGAAATTCAAAAGTTTTGACTTTCAAATATTTTGATTCTCAAAGTATTTATCTGCAATATAAACCCTATTCATTCTTCTGTCAATACTTTTTGCAAAAAATATTTCGACTATCAAAGTTTTTTAACAATATTATAACCACGTATAAACCTGAACTTCTTGGAAACCAGGGCTCTGAATCGTTACAACACTTATATTTTTACCTCCATGAAAATACCAGTCATATATCCCCTTATCGCTACATATGATATATAAATATTTACGGAGAAACCATTATGAGCGGAAAAACAAAAATTGTTGTATTAAAGTTAAAAGAACTAATCTGTGCGGGGATTTTTCTAGTTCTTGGAATATTAGCCATTATCTTTTTAGCAATTACCTTCACAAATAAAGATGAAACCTCATCGCCTGCACCACAGGATTCTTCCGCCATCTATGTTCCCGGCACTTACACAACGGCCATGGTACTGAATGGCAGCAATGTGGAACTTGCCGTTACAGTAGATGAAACGGCAATCCTTTCCATCGAACTTCAAAACATGGATGAAACAGTAAGCGTTATGTATCCTCTGATGGAACCGGCTTTAGAAGAACTCGCTTCCCAGATCATGGAAAACCAATCCATTGAAGGCATTCAGTATTCTTCCGATAATCTATATACTTCAACCATTTTACTAAATGCTATTACTTCTTCTTTAAATCAGGCAAAGATTGCAGATACTACAGAATAGCAGAATTTTTTCTCTGTCATACCTATTCTGTTCAATAACATTTGGACTTTAGGGAAATTCTGTTTCATATCCTTTGGACTTTAGGGAAATTCTGCTTCATATCCTTTGGACTTTAGGAAACAACATTTCCAAATAAAGTCCAAAAAAGCAAAAAAATTGGACTTTTTTACTAGGTACAATACTATAATGTCCAAAACGCTGTATAAATCTGTTGATTTTTTAAAAATTCAGCGTTTTTTGGACTATATAGCATCCACTCTGGTAAAAAAGTCCAATTTATTATTCTGCTCACTCTTATAAACTTTCCAGTTCCGAAATCCAAATCGACGCGGACGCATCCGATGGCATTTGCAAATCACCTCTTGGTGAAACGCCTACACTTCCCACCTTTGGACCATCCGGTAAACAGGAGCGTTTGAACTGCTGTGAAAAGAAGCGACGGTAAAATGTCTTCAGCCACTTTAAAATCGTTTCTTCATCATATTCTTCTTGGAAGGTCAATCGTGCAATACGGTAAATCTTGGACGGTGAAAAACCAAAACGTAGCATATAATACAGGAAGAAATCATGTAGTTCATACGGACCTACTAAATCTTCTGTTTTCTGTGCAATCACACCATCCACCGGCGGAAGAAGTTCCGGGCTTACGGGAGTATCCAGCACATCCTCCAACGCTTTTTTTAATGCGTTTGCACTTTTTAGTGCGCTTTCACTTTTTTGTGCGCTTGCACCATTTAGTGCTTCTGCACTTTTTAGTGTATCTTCCTTTTCTAAAACAGCGCCATCTGCCGGCATATTTCCTGTAGTACTTACACAACAACATTCCGCATAATAACGTACAAGATGTCTGACTAATGTTTTAGGAATGGAACCATTTACACCATACATGGACATATGATCTCCATTATAGGTTGCCCATCCAAGTGCCAGTTCAGAAAGATCTCCTGTACCAATCACCATACCACCGCACTGATTCGCAATATCCATAAGTACCTGGGTACGCTCTCTTGCCTGTGCATTCTCATAAGTCACATCATGATTATCCATGCTTTGTCCAATATCTTCAAAATGCTGTGTGACAGCCTTTTTAATATCCACTTCTTTTAATGTACACCCAAGCGTCTTTGCAAGCAGACAGGCATTATCATATGTTCTGTCCGTTGTTCCAAAGCAGGGCATTGTAACCGCAATAATATTTTTATGATCTAATTGTAAAAGATCAAATGCTCTGACAATTACCAAAAGTGCCAATGTGGAATCCAAGCCACCAGACACACCGATTACTGCATGCTTACAGTTCGTATGCTCTAAACGTTTTTTCAATCCATTTGCCTGAATCGCAAAAATCTCTTCGCAACGTTGCTGCCGCCTTTGTGCATCCGCTGGGACAAAAGGCATCTTTGCAAATGCACGGCTGATTTCTATATTCTCTCTTCTTAATGCAAACGGTACACGGCAGTATTCCTTTGAGCCATCCATCACAAAAGAAGTATTTCTTCTACGTTCACTTAGAATACGATGAATATCAATTTCTTCATAAATCGTTTCATTCGCAAAAGACTGGGATTCTTTTAGAATGGTGCCATTTTCTGCAATCAGATGATGACCACCAAAAACAACATCCTGTGTGGATTCTCCCTCTCCAGCGCTGGCATATACATAACCGCATAAAAGTTTTGCACTGGCAGAAGATACTAATTGTCTGCGGTACTCACTTTTACCAACCAACTCATTCGAAGCACTTAAGTTTACCAATAAATTAGCTCCATTCAGTGCATGAAATGTACCAGGACTTACCGCAGCCCATAAATCTTCACAAATCTCACAGCCAATCACAAGACCTTCTTCTGTTGCAAACAACAGATTCGTTCCAAATGGAACAGCATTCCCATTGATAGTCACATAAACAACTTCATCCATTCCCTTTGCAAAATAACGAAGTTCTGAAAATTCATTATAATTGGGCAAACTCGTCTTAGGAATCATTCCCAATAACTTACCGCCACAAATAGCTGCTGCTGCATTATACAGTTTTCCCTGATAAGCAAAAGGAAGTCCTACAAAGACGATCGCATCCGCCTGCTTAGAAGCTTCTACTACTTTTATCAAAACTTCTCTACAATTTCTGATCAATTTTTCCTGCAAAAACAAATCTCCGCAGGTATAACCGGACAAAGCCAACTCTGGAAAAACAATTACTTTTGCTCCTTGCTCCGCACACTCCATCATCTTCTGTATCACAATTTCTGCATTATAAACAGGATCTGCTACTTTAACCTTGATCCCTGCTGCCGCAACCCGGATAAATCCGTCCTTCATAAAGAAATACCAGCCTTTCTTATTACTTTGCCTTCTTTAATAATCCCTGTAATTCTGCAATAGAAAATGTATAGTTTTTACTACAGAAATGACAATTTACTTCAATCGGCTTACCATCAGCAATCATTTCCTTTAAGTCTTTTTCGCCAACACTGATTAACGCTTTTTCGATTCTTTCCTTGCTACAGTTACATTTAAATGTAAGCGGAAGCGTATCGGTAAATTCTACGTCCATACCTTCCAATACCTTTTCAAGCATCTGCTCCGGTGTCAGTCCTGCATCCAGCATAGCTGTTACAGAAGGAATCTGTGTTAAATTCTTTTCCAACTGCTCAATCACCGAATCATCTGCAAAAGGCATTAACTGAATAATAAATCCACCTGCCTGTTTTACATCTGCCAAATCCTTATCCATTAATACGCCTAACCCAACGGAAGAGGGAACCTGTTCAGAACTTGCAAAATAATAGGTCAAATCCTCTGCAATCTCACCTGTCTGTAAAACAGTCTGTCCGCAATAAGGGTCCTTTAATCCCATATCCTTAATAACCTGCAAAACACCGTATCCTACAGCACCACCAACGTCCAATTTTCCTGCCGCATTAGGAGGAAGCATTACGGATGGATTCTGTACATATCCTTTTACAGAACCGGAGGCATCCGCTGTTACAACAATCTGGCCAATCGGACCATCCCCCTTGATCTGCAAAGTGAGCATGTCCTTTTCACTTTTTAACATGGCTCCCATCATGGCGCCACCAATCAAGGTACGTCCCAAGGCTGCGGATGCAACGGGACTTAAATTATGAGCCACTCTTGCGGCTTCTACTGTATCTTTCGCTGTTGCTGCAAATGCACGGATCTGTGCATTGCCTGCGATTGCTCTTACGATATAATCTGACATTCGTATGTTCTCCTTGTATTTAATCTTATACCAAACAACTCTGTTTTGGGCTCCGAAAGCGTGGCTGAATCGCCCAAAACAGGGCCGTTTGGCTTAACTCTTATTTCAAGCATTCACTCGTGGCTGAATCGCACGGCTTGGGGTTGTTTTTCCTATAAGTTACATTTCAAGCATTCATCCGTTGGCTGTATCGCCCAAAACAGAGCCGTTTGGCTTAACTCTTATTTCAAGTGTTCACGGGCGACCATGCAGATGCGTTCGGTCGCGTCGGTCACGTCCTGCTGGGTGTCTGAATCGCACATGGAAATGAATTCCAAGCCAGCTTCTTCTAAAAACACCTTCATTTCTTCTGCGGTGTAGCCCTTCTGGTAATGAGTCTCTTCAAAACGCCGGAACAGTTCTCCTTCTTTTACAAAGAACATAACTTCATATTCATTGACCCGTTCTTCCTCATGGTAAAAGTTTTCCCAAATAAAGCTGCATTCATCCCGGTTTTCTGCAATGGTAGTATCTCCAATTACATCACGGTATTTATGAACCGTATTGAAATCAAAGATAAAAAGTCCTCCCGGATCCAGATAATTATTAACCAAACGAAATGTTTCTACTACATCTTCATCTTCTAACAAATAATTTAAAGAATCACAGACACTCACTACAGCCTTTACCGTTCCATACAATTCAAACTCCCTCATATCCTGTAAAAGATACAAGATTGGCAGACCGGATTCTTCTCTTTTTTCAATGGCTCTTTCTAACATCTCCTCAGATACATCGACCCCAATCATATCATAGCCTTTTTTCGCTAAGAGTTCCGTCAAGGTACCCGTACCACAGCCAAGATCCAAAACCAAGTCTTCTGTAATACCATAACGCTGTAAAATGGCAGTTACCTGTTCACACCACAGCTCATAGGGAGTGTTATCCATTAAAGTATCATATACATATGCAAAATCGGTATACGCTTCCATCTATCCCTCTCGTTTTTGTAAATACTGTTCTAAAAATGCTAGCATTGCATCCATCTCTTCATCCGTTCCAATGGAAATGCGAAGGTAGTTATCAATACGTGGCTTATTAAAGTAACGTACATAGATACCTTCTTCTTTTAATGCCTCAAACAATTCCTTAGCAGGAACCGCCTCATGTGTAGCAAAGATAAAGTTTGCCTTGGAATCTCCAAAGGAAAATCCCAGTTCTTTTAAACGTACTTTGGTCCGCTCTCTGGTAGCGATTACCTTCTGCACGCATTCTTCAAAATATGCCTTATCCTCTAAACAGGTACATCCAACCACTTCTGTCAAACGATTCATGGTATAGGAATTAAAAGAGAATTTTACATCATTTAAGTACTGAATTAATTTTTCACTTCCAAACGCATAGCCGATACGGATTCCAGCAAGCGCACGGGATTTAGAAAAAGTCTGTACTACTAAAAGATTCTCATATTTTTCGATTAGTGGAAGAGCACTCTTGCATCCAAAATCCACATAAGCTTCATCCACGATTACCACCACATCCGGATTTGCCGCTACGATTTCTTCTATATTAGATAAACTTTCTTCTATGCCTGTTGGGGCATTTGGATTCGGGAAAATAATACCGCCGTTTTCCTTAAAATAATCTTCCTTACGAATGCAGAAATTCTCATCTAAAGGCTGTACTTCATAAGGAATCCGGTATAAATCCGCCCACACATCATAAAAAGAATATGTAATATCCGGGAATAGGATTTTTTTATCCGAGTTAAAAAAAGTCAAAAATGCCATAGCTAATACATCATCCGAACCCACACCCACAAATACATTTTCTTTTTTCACACCATATGTATCCGCAATACTGGTAGTCAGAGCCGTCACACATGGATCTGGATACAGACGGAGTTCATCTATGTTATACCCAGTCAGTTTCTCTGCAATTGCTGGTGCCGGCGGATAAGGACACTCATTGGTATTTAACTTTATTATATCCTTGCGTTTTGGCTGTTCGCCCGGAACATAAGGAACTACTCTGCGTACATTTTCTTCCCACTTCATAATCGCATCTCCCATTTATCATAATCATATGTAAATTCTTTTTTCATTTTCACAACCATGATTTTACTCCATTTCCATGTTTCGTTCAATGGTTAATGTGATACACACTCCTTCTGGAAACAGAAAATGCATCTCCTCATCCTTATGGGATTCGACAAAAATTGACGCTGGTTTAAAACAATAACACATAGTCATGGCTTTTTCCACCATGGACTGCGGTATCGTTACAAAATATCGTTCTTCCTTATGCGAAATCCACAACCTGCCCAAATACTGCTGCTTTCCATTTGTCTTTTTCACATACACCGCAATGGTTCTGGACCAAAGAAGCAGAACAAGCACTCCCAGCATTACCGATGCTAACATCAAACTTAAAAAGATAAGAAGTTTTTCCCATAAGGAATCCTGTTCTATGACTTCAACTGGAATTTCCTCTGGCTCTTCAATCCTTTCCTCCATCGTTACAGTAGTCATTTCACTTTCCCATTCCTCTGTTGTCGATTCGATAGTCTCTGGTTGTTCCCCTGGTTCTTCTGGAATAATGGGAATGATCGGAAACAATGCTGGAAATACATCCACTTCTATTACTGCATTATTGCTGTTTCCTGCTTTATCCCGTACATACACCTGATATAATCCATTTTCCGTCACTGTCTTTTCAGATTGATTCGAATACGTGCTGCCTCCATCCCAGGAAAACCCATTTTCCGCAATTCCAGAATAGTCATCTCCTCCGGATGCCTGCAGTTTTACCTGCATATCCAAACCTTCTCCTGTCACTTCCATGGTAAGAGCGGCCCACGGCTGCTCCTTATCAATCTGTATGATATTGATATGTGCAGTGGAATAATTATCATTCATATCCCGCGCTGTTATCGTAAAACTGGTGTTTTCTTCAAATACCAATGACTCTTTATTAGACCAGTTTTTTCCACCATCCACAGAATACCATGTATCCATTAATCCAATTCCCGCTGTTCCATCTTCATTTATATCTGACGCTGCCAAATACAAAGTCACATTCTGATTGGTCCAGGAATCTGACACCATGAAATAACTAATTCTTGGTCCAATGCAGTCTAAGTTTTGTATCTTTTCTTCTATTACTGTAATATTTTCCAACTTATCCCTAACCGCAATTTTTATAATCCCATTCTCCTTTACCATATAGGTATTTTCTGTTGTCCAAGTCAAACCTCCATCAAAAGAATACGGTTCTTCGTGAAGCCCACTGCCTTCACTACCATCCGGTTGTAAATCGGATGCTGTTATGACAAGTTCAGTGGATAAAATATTTTTTGTATGGTCATAATCCAGTGATTCTACCGTTGGTGGTGTACAGTCTACATTTTGAAACGATACATTATAGGAAGAAATATTTTCCAAACAATCACGGACTAAAATACTATGTGTTCCATTTTCCATATAGAGATGAGTTGTTTCCGTCGTCCATGTTTCTCCATTATCATAAGAATAGGGTGTTTCGTGCAACCCGCAGCCTTCACTGCCATCCGGCTGCAAATCTACTGTTTGAACAATCGAAACCGTAACCCCCTCTTTGATCCAGTCGGATTCCGGATTCAATGTATGTGCCATAATTGTTGGTGCCGTCGCATCCACATTCCGAACATCCACGGTGATAACGGCATCTTTTGTATTGGCTGACGCCTCTGCATTCAACTGCAATGTATATGTTCCACTGGCATTCACTTCATAAGTATTACTCTCGCTGGCTTCTGTTCCATTCCAAATATATGGCTTTTCGTTCACGACCATATTACCTGTATTTTCATAACCAGCCGTTAATACAAGACTTTTTACCCAGTCATCCGTACTTTTTTCTACAAAAACCGACCCTAAAAGCGTAGAAGGTGATTTTCCACAGCCAATTGTATAGTACGTATAGTATGTTGTCCTTGTTTCATAATGCCAGCATCCCCTATAGGACTCATCTCCATCATAACTGGCCCCGCACCGGCTACAAGTCGTTTTATTATAAGCCGGCCAGTAATTCATCGTACCATCACAATATACTTTTTCTGTCGTTTCACCGGATTTTTTGATACTGTAGCACCCACCGCCTGCTGAACTGCCAATATGCTGATGAAAGATGTCTTTTTTATAAACAAGCTTATTCTCTTCTTCTGTATTTTCGTCCACTATTTCTGTACCATCATCAATTTGTTGTGCAAATATTTTTATGGGATTCAATAAAACCAGACTAAACGCCATTCCAATAAGAAACAATAAATTTTGAATCGAATATCTTTGGAGTAACATTTTCTTTGAAAAATGTAATGATTTGATTTCCTGAAAAATAGACATACTACCTCCTGTGTCTGTTCATTCACAAAAGATAGTGTTTGTATTATATTTGCAGTTTTAAAAAATGTAAAGAGTTTTTTTATATCAACCAAACGTCGACACGCTTTACAAGTCAACTTATTGGACCAAACAACGCCTCTCTTCACAAGGCGTCTTATTAGACAAAAAGCCCGGAGACTCGCTCCGGGCTGAAATTCAAAAGAAATATGAAATTATTCTACAACAACTGCTTCTTCTACTTCTTTCATTACAGGTGCTACACTCTGGCGTTTGATGTTGTGATAGAAGTTTGTAATTGTTAAGTTCATGTATGGAAGTACATAAATATAAGCAATTCCAAATGTTATACAGCCAAGTAAAATCCATGGAATGAAGGACAAGCGTAATACAAATAATTCTAATTTGTGTCCATCCATAATCTGTCTACTTTCTGTGATTGCTTCATTTGCAGTCATATTAGGATTCTCAGCCAGAATATAGAAAGTCATAGCATATGAATACTGCTTAACAATACCAGGAATGATAAATAATAATGACCATCCTAATGTGTAGATACCAACCAATAAGTTCGTAACAATAGAAGTTCCAAAGCAATTAGAGAATGGTGCAAATAAGGTACCAACCTCTGCCTTTTCACCATAAGTTACATTCAGTAATACTATGAAAAGTCCTAAGTAAATTGGTGGCATTACAAAGAGCGTTGCAATTGCTCCAACATATGGGATTATTGAAAGCACCATTGAAATTGCAAAGTAGATCACACCACATAATACAAACATTCCCACATTACCCTTTAACTGCTCTTTAGCCTGTTGTTTTAATTCTGCTCTAGATAACATTTTTAGAGTCCCCCTCTTTTTTTATTTTGATAGTCAAAATATTACATATGTCGACACACTTTGTCAAGGCAGAGTTGTAAAGTTTTAAATAAAAGACAATTTTTTTGCCAAAAGAGTACCTTAAGAACGTTTCCACGCCTTAATCTGCTCTAACTTCTCCGCCACCCAGTTCTCTTCTCCCTCCCGGGTAGGTTCATAATACACTCTGTCCTTTAGCGAATCCGGCATACATTGCATCTTTGACAGTTTATGCTCTAAATTGTGTGCATATTCATACCCTTCCCCATAATGTAATTCTTCCATAAGGCCCGTTGGTGCATTACGCAGCTGCAAAGGCACCGGTTCCGCCATGCGTTCCCTAATATCCTGTTTACAAGCCTCACAAGCCTTATATAATGCATTGGACTTCGGTGCCATAGCTAAATACGTTACCGCATGGGTCAAATTCACATCACATTCGGGAACCCCTATAAAATGGCACGCCTGATAAGCTGCCACAGCCACCTGCAGCGCATGGGAATCTGCCATTCCTATATCCTCACTGGCAAAACGGATTAAACGTCTAGCAATGTACAAGGGATTCTCTCCTGCACTTAACATGCGGTTCATCCAATAAATTGCCGCATCCGGATCACTATTACGCATGGATTTATGTAAGGCAGAAATGATATTGTAATGTTCCTCTCCCCTTTTATCATATAAAAGGGACTTTCTACTGACACACTGCTCCATACTTTCATCCGTAATCACAATTCCATCCGGTGTAATCTCTCCGTTTAATACCGCCATTTCCAATGTGTTAAGAGCCGTACGCGCATCCCCATTAGCAAACACCGCAATTGCTCTTATCTGCTGATCTGTCATTTTTACCTTTTGATAAGCAAATCCCTTTTCACTTTCTAATGCATGGTGCAGCAGTTTCACGATATCATCTTCGGATAATGCTTTTAACACAAACACCTTACATCTGGATAAAAGCGCTGCGTTAACCTCAAAAGAAGGATTCTCTGTCGTCGCTCCAATGAGTATAATGCTTCCTTTTTCTACAAAAGGTAAAAAAGCATCCTGTTGTGCTCTATTAAAACGATGAATTTCGTCTACAAACAAAACCGTACGAATACCCATATAACGATTCTCATCCGCTTCTTTCATGACATCCTTAATCTCTTTAATGCCACTGGTCACCGCACTAAAGTTAATAAAATTTGCCTTTGTCTTTTTCGCAATGATGCTGGCGAGAGTCGTCTTTCCCACACCAGGAGGCCCCCAGAAAATCATGGACGAAATCTGATCCCGCTCAATCAACTGTCTAAGCATCTTCCCCTTGCCAAGCAGATGCTCCTGGCCAGCAAACTCCTCTAATGTATCCGGTCGCAGTCTATTTGCCAAAGGCACTGACTGCACTCTTTCATTTTCAAATAATGATAATTGTTCCATAATACCGCCTCACAAAGCAAACAAATGTTCTTATAACTTTATCATACTTTTATATATAAAACAACAAAATGCGCAATAAACAGCCACCTAGCAAAAATAAATAAAAGATCTTCATTGACAAATTTCGCCATATATCCTAAAATTTCCACGTGTCATTCCTTTCACATGAAAGGACAAGTAATGCAAAACACATCAAATATTCTTACAACAAATCACAAAAGAGAAAACATTCTTTTGAATGAATCCCCAAAACGAAAACTGGAAGACCTTAATATGATTGATGCATTTTTATTTGACAAGGCTACCACTTCTGTTCAAAATGCTGTTATGATTTCTAAGGTTATCATCAAACGTGCTACTGGATTGGATGTCAAAAACATAGTCGTGGAAACAGAAAAGCAAATTCCCGGTATGGATCTGAACAAGCGTGGTATCCGATTGGATGTATACCTCACGGAAGAAGATATGAAAGCAGGTAAAGATATCTTACGGTTGTTTGATATTGAACCCAACAATTACTACGAACCGGACTTACCCAGAAGAAGTCGTTTTTACCAGTCCCTTATTGATTCTCAATTGATGCCCTCGAATACACCTTTTCGAAAACTCCCCGATATTTTTATGATCTGGATACTACCATACGATCCCTTTGGTGATGACCGTATGATTTATACCGTAAAAAACATGGTGGCAGAAAACAATCAAATAGTATATAATGATGGTAGCATAAAGTTGTTCCTATATACGAAAGGAACAAAGGGTGGTTCGAAAGAATTAAAAGAACTTCTTACTTACTTAGAAGACACTACTCTTGCAAACGCAGTTGATTCCGATTTAAGGGAAATACAAAAAATTGTAGACAATGTCAAAGCAGATTCTAGGGAGAGGGAACGATTTATGACATTACAGGAAATGATTTATTATGAGAAACGGGACAGCCGCGAAGACGGACTTATAGAAGGTATTATCCGTACACATAAGTCACTCAATGCCACCTGCGATCAGGCAAAAGCGGCTATTATCACACAGTTTGATCTTACAGAAGAAAAAGCAGATGAATATATTCATCTGTATTGGCAGTAACTAATTCATATCTAATCACATAATAAAGGAATGACACATGAGCTGAATACTAATCATTTAGTACTCAGCTCACTTATCTTAAAATGTCCCTTTTAACTGCTCCATCGCTCTTACAAGCGTTACCCTTGGACACGCGATATTGACACGCATAAATCCGGCACCTTCTTCTCCAAACATAGTTCCTTCATCCAACCATAGCTTGGCTTCGTGTAGCATTTTTTCTTGAAGTTCTTCTTCACTTAGACCATACTCTCTGAAATCCAGCCAAATCAGATACGTTCCTTCCGGTTCGATCAACTTAATCTTAGGCAGATGCTCCTGTAAAAAACCCCTTACATATCTTAAATTTTCAAGCAGATAGGATTTTAATTCATCCATCCAGTCTCCGCCTTTTTCATAAGCAGCACGTCCAGCTACAAGTGCAAGCGTCCCTGACTCATCATAAGGAATTGCATATAATTCATCCTGAAATGCTTCCCGTATCTTTTCATCTGGAATAAAAATATGGGACAACTGTAATCCTGCAAGATTAAAACTCTTACTTGGAGATGTACAAATAATCATGTGATCCAGATAATCCCCGGCAAGTTTTGCAAGAATCGTATGCGTATGTCCCGGATAAGTAAAATCGCAATGAATCTCATCACTAACAATAAACACTTGATGCCGTTTGCAAATATCCAGCATTTTTTCCAGTTCTTCCACGCTCCACACACGGCCAACCGGATTATGAGGGCTGCACAAAATAAAAAGTTTCACACCATATTCTGTGATTTTTCTTTCCATATCCTCATAGTCCATTTCATAACGTCCATTTTTTAACACCAGGGGACTATTGATGCAGATACGTTCATTATCTTCCACTACCGCACGGAAAGGATAATAGACCGGCTGCTGAATGAGTATGGCATCGCCCTTATTGGTTAAAGCCCGAACTGCCATGGAAATCGCAAATACCACTCCCGGCGTTTTCACAATCCACTCCGGCTTTGCTTCCCAGCCAAACCTTTTAACAAACCAGCCTGCCACTGCTTCATAATATGACATTGGTGGAATGCTGTAACCAAAAATGCCAAATTCTACGCTTTTCTGCATAGCATCCAATATCTCCGGTGCCGTTTTAAAATCCATGTCTGCCACCCACATTGGCAGTACATCTTCCGGCACTCCCCACTGCCTAGCGCAGTCGTATTTCAACGAATTGCTGTTATATCTGTCAATGACTGTATCAAAATCGTATTTCATACCAGTACTCCTTTTTATACAAACGGATTAAAATATCTGCTTCCATCTACAAATGTCACGACCATTGCAACAATTAAAAACACACACACAAAGATTATCGTCATATAATCATTGCGCACTAGTTTACGGCCTGCATACCAAGTACGCTTTTTTTCTTTTCCAAACCCTCTAAGTTCCATTGCATTGCTGACCACATCAATCCGGTCCATGCTGGAAAACAAAAGCGGGAAAATAATACTTCCCATTCTCTTGATGCGTTCAAAAAATGGCGCCTTGGAAGACATCTCAATTCCTCTTGCTTCCTGAGCATGCTTAATCTTAGTAAAATCACTCTGCACATCCGGAATATAACGAAGAGCAATTGCCAGCGAATATCCAACCTTGTAACTTACGCCAACACAAGCCAGACTTGCCGCAAATTCACTGGGGTCCGTAGTTACAATAAACATAAGAACTACTGGAATGACCGTTAAATATTTTAACATGACATTAAACTCATAAAACAATTGCTCTGCAGTTATTACATAATTGCCTGCAATGGAAAACAGTTCTGTCTGTGTTCCATATATTTTCACCCCCTCTAAAGGAGCAATCACAAAAATCGCCACCAGATTAAGTGCAAGGAACATCAGAATAAATAAAAAAACTGCGCCTACCTGATGCCAGTCTGTTTTGGATGCCTTAAAAATCACAAAACTAAACACCAGCATAAAAAGCAACACTCTCGTGTCGTACGTCAGCATACCCACAATGGACCAGACCAAAAAGAATAATAGCTTTGTCACACCGCTGAGTCTGTGAATCCAGGTATCTTTTTCAATATAAGTAAGAATCCTTGCCATTACTCCCTCCATTCATTTCTTTTCAAACTTTTTTCAAAATAAATAAAGCGGTCTACCAAAGCAGACGGCTCCGCAATATCACATTTCATTGCGAGATCATATAATGAAGTCTTCTTCAAATATGCCTTTGATGCAATTTCTTCATTGGTCAAAATCTTCGCAGGCGTATCATCTGCCAAAAGTTCTCCGTCCGCAATTACCACTGCACGATCCGTATATTCCAGCATTAAATGCATATCATGGGTAATCATAATAATGGTAATTCCCTGCTCTTTGTTTAATTTACGCAAGAACTCCATAATTTCCGTATAATGGCGATAATCCTGTCCGGCAGTCGGCTCATCCAATATCAACATCTTTGGATTCATTACCAGAATAGAAGCAATCGTCACACGTTTTTTCTGACCAAAACTAAGTGCGGAAACCGGCCAGTTACGCATCGGATACAAACCGCAAATTTTGAGAGTGTCATTTACCCGTTCTCTTATCTCTTCCTCGGAGACACCTCTCACTTTTAGTCCTAATGCCACCTCATCAAAAATCATTGGTTTACTAATCATTTGGTTTGGATTCTGCATCACAAGTCCAATCTTTTCCCCTCGCTCCTTAATGGACCACTTCGTTAGATCTTCTCCCTCGTAAAGCAATTCTCCGCTTACAGGCTGATAAAATCCACAGATAATATTGGATAATGTCGTCTTGCCGGCACCATTTTTGCCAACAATACTAATCATTTCCCCTTCATGCAGAGTGAAGTGAATATCCTTCAAAATTTGTTTTTTACCATCATACGAAAAACATAGATTTTTCACTTCCAGCAATGGCTTATTCTTTTTCTCTACTACTGGTAGTTCTACCTTTTCAAACCATTTCTGTAAATTTTCTTTATAGGAAGAAGCATCCAGTGTTTCTATTCTGGAGGGTTTTGTATCTTCCGTAATCTGACATCCCGCATGTTTCAATGCCGTAATATAAAGTGGTTCACGAATTCCCTCTTTCTCAAGAACATCCATGGTCATTAATTGATCCGGCGTCGTATCTGCTACAATACGTCCTTCCCCAAAAACGATGATACGATCCACTTCCTTATACAAAACATCTTCCAAACGATGCTCAATAATCAGAATAGTCGTATCCTTTTTCTTCTGAATCTCATCAATAAGACCAATGGCACGCTTGCCAGTCGCAGGATCTAAGTTTGCAAGCGGTTCGTCAAATAATAGAATATCTACCTCATCCACCATGACACCAGCCATGGATACACGCTGTTTTTGTCCGCCAGACAGGGCATTTGGCGATTGTCTAAGCAGACTCTTTACATCCACTTCCTCCGCGACAGCATCCACACGGGTAAACATTTCGCTTTGCTCAACTCTGTCATTTTCTAATGCAAACGCAATATCTTCACCCACTGTCAGACCAATAAACTGTCCATCCGTATCCTGCAAAACCGTTCCCACGATTTTAGACATACCAAAAATACCCGTCTTGGCCGGATCCACGCCGCCAACAATCAGGCTTCCTTTACTTTCTCCGGCATAAGAAAATGGAACCAATCCATTGATACAATGAGCAAGTGTTGACTTGCCCGACCCGGATGGTCCCACTATAAGAACCTTCTCCCCCGGATATATTTTTAAATTAATATCCAGAAGAGTCGGCTCCACCTGTGCCCGATATTTAAATGTATAATCCTTAAATTCAATAATCGGAGTCATATAATTTTTTATTCCTCTTTCGTCAGACTTGAGGATTTTGCACCAATCTTAGAGTATGCAAATGCTAATAATGTACCAAGAACACCTGCAACAATGATGTTACCGACAAATGCGAACACACCTTGTAAAAACACCTTGTTAGCAGGTTCACCATAGATTGCAATATCAAGTACCGGTGCAACAACAATCCATGCAACTGCATTTGCAATTACCTGAACCACATTGTATAAAATGATGGCTTTCTTATCAAATCCGCCTTCTTTGATCGCAAACTTATGGATAAAGAGACCGAGAATAATACCATAAACAGCATCCGGGAATACCCAACTCCACCAAACTCCGCCATAGAACAGCGCATCACCAAGAGCATGTCCGATAAATCCAATAGCACCACCTACAACAGGTCCGAAAACTGCTGCAAAGAATGATAAAATAGCTACACGTGACTGTAAAGATGTGTTTGGAATAAATCCAAATGGCATCTGCACATTTGTTAATACTACGAAAAGTGCAGTACCAATACCAATTGCTACAACTTCTTTAATACCAAATTTGATCTTCATACGAGACCCTCCTCATTTGTATTTTATTCTATAATTTAATAT
>CAZHGE010000001.1:27147-101765 GCA_964531805.1 uncultured Lachnospiraceae bacterium | reverse complement strand
ACCCAAGACCGTACACAGCACTTGATATTGTTGCAAGAAAGAGAAGAATGCAGGGATATAATGTTCTTTATCCGATGGGATGGGATGCATTCGGTCTTCCAACTGAGAACTTTGCTATCCAGAATCATATTCATCCTAAGATGGTTACAAAGAATAATGTGGAGCGTTTCAAAGGACAGCTCCATGCACTTGGTTATTCTTTTGACTGGGATAGAGAGGTAAATACCACCGATCCTAATTATTATAAATGGACACAGTGGATTTTCCTTAAATTATTTAAGGCTGGTCTTGCTTATAAATCAGAGATGCCGATTAACTGGTGTACATCTTGTAAAGTTGGTCTTGCTAACGAAGAAGTTGTAAATGGTGCTTGTGAACGATGCGGTTCTGAAGTTGTACGTAAGGTTAAGAGCCAGTGGATGCTTAAGATTACCGAATATGCAGACAAGTTAATTGAAGGACTTGATGGTGTTGATTATATTGAAAGAGTAAAAGTTTCACAGAAGAACTGGATTGGTAAGAGCCAGGGGGCTGAAGTAGACTTCTCAATTAAGGATAAAGAAGAAAAACTCCGTATTTATACAACAAGACCGGATACATTATTCGGTGTTACTTACATGGTTGTTTCTCCAGAACATCCTGTAATTGATAAGTATAAAGATGAGATTAAGAATTTTGATGAGATTACTGCTTACCGTGAGATGGCAAGTAAGAAGTCTGATTTTGAACGTACAGAACTTGCAAAAGATAAGACAGGTGTTGCTATCGATGGTTTAACAGCAATCAACCCTGTAAACGGTAAAGAGATTCCAATCTGGATTTCTGACTATGTACTTATGACATACGGAACCGGTGCAATCATGGCTGTACCTGCTCATGATGAAAGAGACTGGGAATTTGCAAAGAAATTTAATCTTCCGATTATCGAAGTAGTAGCAGGAAGTGATGTAGACGTTAACGAAGCAGTTTACACAGATGTTGCAACAGGAACATTGGTGAATTCTGATTTCTTAGATGGACTTTCCGTAGCGGATGCAAAAGAAAAGATTATTGCATTCCTTGCTGAAAAAGGCATTGGTGAACCTAAGACTAACTTTAAGTTAAGAGACTGGGTATTCTCAAGACAGCGTTACTGGGGTGAACCGATTCCGATTGTAAAATGTGAGAAATGTGGATTCGTTCCGATTGACGAAAGCTTACTTCCTTTGGAACTTCCGGAAGTTGACAGTTATATGCCAACTGATAACGGTGAATCACCACTTGCAGCTATGACAGACTGGGTAAATACCACATGTCCATGTTGTGGAGGCCCTGCACAGCGTGAAACAGATACCATGCCACAGTGGGCTGGATCATCATGGTATTTCTTACGTTATACGGATCCAACCAATGAAAATGCGTTGGCAAGTGAAGAAGCATTAAAATACTGGATGCCTGTAGACTGGTACAATGGTGGTATGGAGCATACAACACTCCACTTATTATATTCCAGATTCTGGCATAGATTCTTATATGATGAAAACGTTGTTCCATGTCCGGAACCGTACCAGAAGAGAACTTCCCATGGTATGATACTTGGTTCTAACGGCGAAAAGATGTCTAAATCAAGAGGTAACGTTGTTAACCCGGACGATATCGTTATGGATTACGGTGCAGATACGCTTCGTACTTATGAGATGTTTATTGGTGCATTTGATCTTTCTGCTTCATGGTCAGAAGATGGTGTAAAAGGATGTAGAAGATTCCTTGACCGTGTATGGAAATTACAGGACATCATGACGGATGAAGAAGGCTACTCAGCTGATATGGAAACGAAGATGCATCAGACCATCAAGAAAGTAAGCAGTGATTTTGAAAATCTCAAATATAACACTGCAATCGCAGCTATGATGGCTCTTATCAATGACTTCTATAAGAAGAATGCCGTAACAAAGGGTGAATTCAAGACACTTATTACTTTGCTTAACCCAGTGGCGCCTCATATTACAGAAGAAATTTGGGAAGCAATCGGATGTAACGGACGTGTATATCAGAATACATGGCCGGAATATGATGAGGCTAAGACAGTAGAATCTACAATTGAAATTGCTGTTCAGATCAATGGTAAGACAAAATGTACCGTATCTGTTGATAAGAATATTGATAAGGATGCAGCAATTGCAGCTGGTAAAGAAGCTCTTGGTGATAAATTGACAGGAAACATCATCAAAGAAATTTATGTACCGGGTAGAATCATCAATATTGTGGCAAAATAATTGTGGTTACAATTTTATCGGGGTTAGTTCGAAATTAATATTGGCATATGCTAGAGGCACCGCCATCCAAAAGGATGCGGTGCCTTGCTTCGTTTATTAAATTATTTTTTTTCTGAAAATAATTTAAGTGTCTGGTCGATTTTTTTACATTCTTCCGGTGAAGCATGTTCGCGGATGACTGTCAGAATCAGATCCACTTCTGATTGCTCGAAGTGGATTTTTTCTTTTTTTGCACGTCCTGCTAAAGCCATTAAAAAAGGCATTAATTCTTTTTGTGATAAAGTTTTACTTTCAAAAAACATCTTTTGTAAAAATAATAATTTTTCTTTTGGGATAGAAGCGATACGGGCATCGTCCATCCAAATTGCTTCGCTCATGATAAATCCTCCTGAAACATTTTAAACATTGCCATTTGTTCTTCGGAAAGAAATCCCTGTAACATAGATTCGGGGGAATCAGACATACCATCCATCATTTGCATCATCTGACTGATCTGCTGGAATTTTTCCATATTGTCTTTTACATCAGCTAACTGTTTTAGCATATTTTTCTCGTTTCCAGATAGATATGGTGATATTTCATTGATTATTGCTTGAATATCTGCTTCTTTTTTGGCACAGCCAAAAGGGGTATGGTTCCGTGCTTCTTTTGAAAAGCGCAGTGCAAAAAGAAATTCATTTAGTTTTATATAAACAGCAATATGTGGCTGCATATCTTCCTGCATATGCGGCAATAAGATTTTAAGCATTTGCAGATGATTTGTGGTATACAGCGTGTCGAAAGCAGTGATTGAATCCGTTTCGTGATTAGTCATGGGATCTCCTTTTCTTTTGTTATTGCATCATATGAAATAATAAAGAAAAATATGCACAAGCCTTCAGGATGCTGTGCTTTTATAGAAAGATACCGGGACGATTCCCGGTTCCATGTTTTTGCATGAAAAGAATCGCCCCGGTATCTGTTTGTTACTTGGGTTGGTATGCTTTAGAAAAAGCTTCCGTTTCCACAGATGCAGGATAATAAGATGATCCAGATGATGGAACTGCAGCAGTTGTTATTATTGTCGTTATCACAGCCACAACCGTTGTTAGAACCCCATGAATTATTATTTCCGCATCCACCGCAGAAGAATAAGAGGATAATAATCCACCAAAAACTATTGTTTCCATTGTTGTTGCCACATCCATTATTGCATCCACATACATTATTTGATCTTGTGTTGCAATCGTTGCATCCGCAGTTTGATAAGTCGCCCATAAAAGCCTCCATAAATTTGATTATAGTATATCGTATGGGCAGGGCATGACTATGTTTCCAGAATGAACTGTTTTTTTGTAACTTATAACAAAAAAACATAGTAAATTAGTAACAATATGTGGACAAAACACTTGCATAAATTGCAAGATATTGTAAAATTAGATTATATGATTTTAAATTGGGGTTACTAGGGATATGCCACAGCAGAGTTTTGAAGTGTCCGGGCGTACCTTTCGGACAAAGCAGGATTATATATATGCTCAGAAAGATGCTGGGCGTATTGAACAGATAAAGCAGCGAGTTGATTTTGATAACATGGAAGAATTGGAAAAACTGCTCACAGAATTAGATAATCATACATATGAATTTAATACCCTGCTGGGGGATGATTTTATAGAAGAAGTAGAGGAAAGAATCAAGTATTTGAAGAAGAATCCTCCGCCAGTGAAGAAAGGCCGTTTATCTGTTTACAAAAAGGATACAACAAAGAGGACAAAGTCAAAAACAAAGCAGCAGTCAAAGACTGGTTTGAAAAAAAATGAAGACGCGAAGTCTTTTGATGAATACGATTCTGTGATGCAGATGCATATTTTGTCCGAACTAAAGAAACAAGAACGTAAGAGAAAATGGACCATATTTGTATTAAGTATTTTAGCAACTGCCTGTATGGTTTATGTTGGAATCTATTACTACCAGTTTGAAAAGAACCGGGTGGATTATAATAAACTGGCAGAGTTAAAAGAAGAGGATAGCATCTTAGATACGGAAAAAGGATATACCATTACCGTAGAAGAGCAAAAAGATATGCCTCCCATCCTTGCTAAGTATGAAACTTTATATAAAAAAAATAAAAAACTAATTGGATGGCTTAAAATTGACGATACAAATATTGATTACCCTGTTATGCAGACAGTAAACAATGAATATTATCTGGATCATAATTTTAATCAGGAATATGACAAGAACGGTTCATTGTTTTTAGATAAGGACTGTAATGCTGCATTTCCAAATACGAATATGATTATTTATGGTCATCATATGAAATCGGGTAAGATGTTTGGTAATCTGAATTACTACAGCAAAGAAAGTTATTATAAGGAACATCCACAGATTCAGTTTGATACAATTTATGAAGAGGGCGTTTATGATATTATGTATGTGTTCCGTTCTCGTATCTATAATGAGGATGAAGTGGTATTTAAGTATTATCAGTTCTTTGATGTGAATTCAGCGGATGAATTTTATTCGGCCATGGATGAAATGGCACGCATGAGCCTGTACGATACCGGAGTGACCGCAGATTATGGAGATAAACTGATTACGCTTTCCACATGTGATAGTTCCGAAGAAGATGGGCGGTTTGTTGTTGTTGCAAAGAAAGTAAAATAAGATACAGGATAAAAACAGAAAGGCATAAGAGAAAATGGCAAAATCTGTAAAGAAGAAAACAAACAGAAAATTAAAAAGGAGTGTCAGAAGAACGGTTGGTGCATTGTGCATGATGACATCCATTATTGTTGCGGCAATTCCATTCCCGGATGCGGCAGCTGCAAATGATGATATTGTTGCACAGGCGGATCAGGGATATCCATATACATACGATGTAACGGAGTCTGATTATGTTGTAGTAACGGATACATTAAATCAGTCGGATCCCATTGCTTCTAATATTGATTACTCAAAAAATAACCCTACTTATGCAGATGATAACTATACGGCTTATACCATTTATCAAAACAGTGCTGGTGCATGGCAGATGGACTGGCAGTTTGAATACTATGCCAAACCAAATACCACACAAGATACAACTGTTGTACAGGATGGCTTGATTACACGATATAATGGTCAGTATGCAAGAGAAGAAGTTAATCTGGCTTATCAGGTGTATTCTGATTATATTTATGTGACACAGGATGATTATAGTAAGTTTTTGTCACAAAATGTAACAAAAGATGATGATTCTACTATTACGGTTAATGCGTATAAAAAAATGGGGGCAAATAAGACGACTCCTCAGCAGGATGATTGTAAGATTTGGCAGGCTCCTGTAAAAAGACTCTATTATCCGTATATCATTGACCAGACACCGGATTATTATAATGTTCATCCAGAAGATCCAGCCCTGCTCTTTTATAAACAATATCCAGATTTATTAAAAGAGTATAATAATTATATTGAACAGTATAATGATTATTTACTCTATGATGAATATCTTCAAAAAATAGAAGGTAAGACACCGGAAGAAATCGAAAATATTCCAGTAGTTGAGGCTGTCACAAAACCTGCAACGCTTCTTCATACTTATGCTGATGTAATTACAACGGATGCTGAACGTACACAGTTTTTCTGTAATCAGGTATTCGGTGGTGCAACACCAATGGAATTGATTGGTGTATTGGTACGTGAATCAGGGGAAACAGTATATGTTCCCAGATTATTAGATGAACCAAAGAGTAAACCAGTTTCTATCAATGGTCCTTTATATTGGGTAGACTCTAATTTGTTCTTGACAGATAAGACGAATACGATTGCTGGTATTGCAAAGAATGCTTTTAAGGGAGTTACCAACGTTACCACTTTAACTATGGCGCAAGAAATTGACTTTATCGGAGATTCTGCATTCGAAGGAAGTTTCGTTAAGTCGATTACATTTGAAAAAGGTGCTAAGATTGGTAATGCGGCATTTAAAGATTGTCAGGATCTTGTAACAGTAGATATGACAAAAGGTGTTAAGGAAATTGGTGCAGAAGCATTTTGTGGGACTGCATTAGAAAGTATTATTATACCAAACACAGTAGAAAAAGTTGGTGCGGGTGCTTTCTATAACTGTAGATCATTAAAGAATGTTACTTTTAATAATACAGGTAATACTGCAATCCATGAATTTGCATTTTTTGATTGTCCAAGTATGGAAACGGTAGAATTTGGAACCTCTGGTATCAGTAAGATTGATCAGTGTGCATTTGCATTATCCATGGTACCAACTGGAAATATGACTGAATTTAACATGCCCAATTCCCTTTCAGATGGTGCTAATATTGGAGATTATTTATTCGGTGGGCGTACAAATTTACAGAATGTAACTATGCCTACTAACTTAGGTACCGCAGCAGAATCAGAATTAAAGAGTACCATCTTCTATAACTGTAGCGCTTTAGCGAATGTAACATTTCCAGAGACTTGTTATAATATTAAGTTTGATGAGACAATATTCAAAGATGTGAAAAATCCGGAATTCTATGTTCGTGGACCAAAGACAAATGGGATTGGTGGTACAGCACTTCCAAGACAGTCTACCTGGACTTGTACCTTTGGGGATACTACAGATGGTCAGGAACCACAGTCTGTTCCATATGTATTTAATGATGGTGGAGTGGATTATTTTGAAATCTGTGATGAAAAGGGATATCTTTCTGTAATTGATGGAACTGGTACATTGATTTCCAGTCAGTTTATGCCAGAAGCAGAAAAGAAAGATATTGGTAGTGCTAAGTTCGAAGATGGCAAATGGATTATATCCGAGCCATATGAAATCCCTGCAACAGTTGGTACGACACCGGTTACCAGCATTGCGGATGGTTGTTTCGAAGGAACAAGAGGTATCATTGATAATATTGTAGCATTGAAGATTGCAGACGGTAGTGGCATTACCTCTATCGGAGACAATGTATTCAGAGATGCTGAAAAATTAAAATATGTATATATTGGAAGCGGTGTAACTACTATTGGAGGTGGTACATTTGCAGAAAACGAAGCATTAGAATATGTAGAGATTGGCAGCACAATTTCTTCTATTGGCGAGGCTGCGTTTGAAGCATCAACTGGATTGGAGTATATTAAATTTGTAGTTCCGGAAGGTGGTGTGGTTCCAAGTGTTTCCATTGGAAATAATGCTTTTAGTACCGGTGGAGATAAATTAACCATTGAAGGTCTTATTGATGAAAATTATGGACCTTTCAAATGGGCTATGAATCCAAGTAGTTTCATGGATCCTGAAAAAGGTGTGCGTGTATTATACAAATCACCAGAACCACAGAATATGTCTGTTATTTTGGATAATAAAAATAATATGCCTACATTAGTGGATTATCCGCAGTTTGATGATTTGGATAGTGATTTACAGAATCGTTATGAGAATAATGAAGCATTCGATGTTGCAGAAGCAAATTTAATTGATGCCTGTTTGAATGTAAAAGTTCCAAGTGGTGTTAAGTCCATTGATGCAAAAGCATATTTTAATAATGAGTCTGTTCCAGCAGATGGTATTACAGTAAACAAAGGTTTAAATAACGAGTACAGTATTAAGGCATACTTTTATGATAATGGTGCTTTAGACAATCGCTATTCCACATATAAAGAGGGTGGTCTTTTCAGCGGTAATTTTGATGAATACAATGACACCGGTGTAGATAAACATGAAAAAGAGCAGGAAGATTTAGGTAATGACAGAATGCAGTCCATTGAAATGGCATCTGTTGAATATCTTCCTGACGGCGCATTCTATAGTTGTGAAGGTTTACAGTCCGTTTTATTTAGTGATGATATGACGGATGTGGGTAGTCTGCCATTTGAACTTTGTACAAACTTGTTAACAGTGGGTGGAAGTTCTTCTTATACATGTAACAATGGTATTTTGTATAAGAATAATGCAGAAGGCACTCCAAGCACATTAGTAGAGTGCTTGGCTTCACGAGGTACTGAAAATGGACCTGGTGTGTCTACTATTTCTATTAAAAATGATCCAGATTTGTTAACAGTAACAGAAATCGAACCAGGTGCTTTTAGAAATTGTGAAGAATTGATTTCAGTCGATTTTTATAATGGTGGTACTTGCCAGTTTAAAGCAATTCCAGCAGAATGTTTCAAAGGTGATGATCTTTTAGCAGTAGCATATTTACCAGAAAGTGTAAGTTTTATCGGAGAAGATGCGTTTGCAGATACTGGTAAATCTACAGATGTCTGGGTATATAATAGAAATGCCATTTTAGGTGATAATGTTTACGGATCTGGTGATGAAAAAGTCATGAAACCGAAATTGACTGCGTATGAAACCGCGCCAATTCGTCAACAGGCAGAAGATTTAAAACAAGGAATTGATATTAGTGAAGTGATTCCTGAAGATGGAACATTAAACGTTACCTTCTATGTACGTCAGGATAAGGGCTTGGTGGAAGTAGGTAAGCTTACTGGTGTTCAACCTGGTACAAATGTAAGAAAAGAAGCTCCTGATGAGATTGATCTTGCAGATTATATTGAAGAAGGCTATGAATTAACTGGTTGGGAAGGAACAGAAGATCTGACCAATGTCACACAGACTTGTTTCTTTATTGCCAATATTACAGCAAAAGACACCGATGGAGATGGTACACCGGATATTAAGGATGAATATCCAAATGATCCAAATAATGGTGGAACGGGTTCTGGTGGTGATGGAACCGGCGGTGGTAGTGGCTCTGGTAATGGAACAGGTTCTGGTGGAACAGGTTCTGGCAGTGGAACAGGTTCTGGTTCAGGAAGCGGATCAGGTTCTGGTACTGGTTCAGGCAGTGGTTCGGGCTCAGGAAATGGCAGTGTTTCAAATAACGATAATGTAAAGAAATACACCTTAACAGTAGTATACGGTAATGGTTCTGGTACATATGCTTCTGGTTCAACGGTAATTATTTCAGCAATCGAGCCACCAGCAGGAAAAGAGTTCTACAAATGGACTACAAATAATACAGGTGTAACCATTACAAGTGCTACAAGTGCGGCAACAACAGTTAAGACAACTGGCTCAGATGCAGTTGTAACAGCGACTTATCGTAATAAGAGTTCCGTAAGCAGTAATTCTGTGAATCGCAAGCCGATTGGAAACTCTGGTTCAACAGTTCAGATTACCAAACCGGGTATTTCGAATACGGATAAAGCGTATGCATCTGTAAGCGGCTCGACGGATAATTTCGTTGTTAAGATTACAGAGAGTACTGCAGCAGCCAATGCAGTAGCAACCGCATTATCTAACGAATATTACGATATGAATCCGATTAAGTACTTTGCAATGGATATTTCACTTTATGATAAGAATGGTAATCAGGTAACCAATACAAATGGTCTTTCTGTAAATGTAACCATGCCAATTCCAGATGCATTAGTACAATATGGTGGTAATAATAAAGTAGGTGCCGTTGTGAATGGTAATACCTTGGAGAAATTGAATTGTAAATTTACAACAGTATCCGGTATTCCATGTGTAACCTTTACAGCAACTCATTTTTCACCATATACAATTTATGTAGATACATCTAACTTATCTGTAAATACGTTGGATACTACACCAAAAACAGGAGATGGAATCCATCCAAAATGGTTCTTCTCATTAGGACTTGCTTGTATTTCTATCCTGTTATTTATGAAAAAAGACAAAGTAACACCTCGTAAAGCAATGATTTCATAAAGTTTAATCTGCCGGTTCGCGTTTTGCGGACCGGCATTTGGAATCAGGGAAAACTTTACAGGTAGAAAGGCATATAATATGGCAAAAATAATTAGAAAGGTATTGGGTGCGTTATTTATTATTACAGCGCTGATTTTGACCCAGATACCGATGCCAGTAGCCTTTGCGGCAAATACAGTTGAAGATTTTCAGATGGATGAAGACATTCTTGTCGAATATACAGGCATAGCTACCGCTGTGTCTGTTCCTGATACTGTAAAAACAATTGGTTCAGAAGCATTCTCCAAGAATACGGATGTTGGTTCTGTTAATGTTGGGAAAAATACAGAAGAAATTAAATCTTCTGCATTTGCCGGTTGTAAGTATCTTACCAGTGTTACCATACCGGATAATGTGATTTCCATTGGAGATTATGTATTCAGCGGATGTGATTATTTATCTAAGGTTAAGATTGGAGAAGGCGTAGAAGAAATTGGAAAAGGTGTTTTTGCTGGCTGCCATTCTCTTTCAAATATTGAAATAGATAGTAAAAACTCCAATTTTGTGTTGGATAAAGGTGCATTATATGATGATAAAAAAGAGACATTGATTGCTTATTTAAATGGATATAATGCAGATACTTATAATATGCCCAATACGGTAAAAGACATTAATGCTTATTCGTTCTGGGGAAATGATACGTTAGAATATATTGATTTAAGTAATTATTTAGAAGAGATTCCAGGGTATGCTTTTTCGAATTGTACCAGTTTAAAGAATATTACCCTTCCATATTCTGTAAATACGATTGATGCAAAGGCATTTGAAAATTGTGTATCTCTTACAGACGTAGTAATTCCACCATCTGTAAGTTATATTGATCCGACAGCTTTTGATGGATGTCGTAAATTAAATATTATTGCAGATAAAGGAACTGCAGGATATACCTTTTATCAGGAATATTTAGCTCGAACAGCGGCTGAGCAGGCAGAAGAAGAGGAAGTTTTGATTATTCCGGGAACATCCCATGAAGCAGAAGTAAAAGATGGTATTGCTTCGAATACAGAAAATCAGATCAGTGCCATTCAAGATCCAAGCAATGTGGATTATATGCCTTCATCGGATCCTTTGGCATCTTTAGATGATCCAAGTGTGAAAGCAAAGACTTTAGTCGTTGGTGGAAATGCAATGCTCTTTATTGATTCTTCTGAAGCGGTTGTATATGGCGGCAATCAAAATAATGCAGCACAGAGCACTACATCTATGGAATCTACAGTGCCCGTGGATGGTAATTATGCAAGCAACAATACAGCTGTTGTTAATCAACAGGATGAAGCTTTGATTTCTTCCAGTCAGGAAACAGCACAGGGTAATAATAATAAAACTGCATCCACTGTATTGTATGATCAAACCAAAGGCGGTTATCTTCCTAAGTATGCAGTATTAGATGATAAGATTGCTGCACAGGGATTTTATGCAGATCAATCTATGACTACATATAAAGTTCCCGATTCGGTTACCGATATTGGTGAATTTGCCTTTGCTAGAAGTGGTCTTATAAGCATTGACATTCCAAATGGAGTAAAGACCATTGAATATGGTGCATTTTATCATTGTGATAGTTTGTCAAAGGTATCTATTCCTGCATCAGTGACTGAAATTGAAGCGTATGCATTCCAAAATACTCCTTATCTTCAGAATTTTATGGATACATCTCAAAGTCCCTATTTAGTAGTAGGAGATGGCATTTTATTAGCCTATAAGGGAACAGAAGGTGCAGTTATTCTTCCGGAAGGAATTAAACAGATTGCTCCAAACTGTTTTGAAGATCATACAGAAATTTTATCCATAACACTTCCAGCATCTTTAGAAATCATTGGAGAGGATGCATTTAAGGACTGCAGTAATTTAAAGACTGTGTCTGGCGGAGCAAATGTAAAAGAGATTCGCGACCGTGCATTTATGAATTGTCCGTTGGAAAATTATACATTTCCTTCTGGTATTGAAAAAATCGGCTTAAAAGCAATTGATTTTTCGGGTACCAATAAAACAGATGACACAAAAGTGATTGCCTTTTCAAGCAAAGAACTGCCTGTTATATCTGTAGGAAAAGAATCCAAACGTTTAAGTAATAGTGCATATCGTGATGATGCTTTATGTGATGTTGATATTGTAATTGTTCCAAGTGACTGTGATGATTACGATGATTCTGTCTTGGATTCGTCATTACCTGGTTTTCAGGGATTGATTGTGACTTTGGATAATGGAACAGCAACTGTAAAAGAATGTCATGCGACATCTGCAGAATCACTAAATGCACTTACTAAAACATTTACATTTAATGGAATGACATATACGATTCCTGAAGCGGATTATAAATTATCTGCCAATCGGAAAGCGGGCATAGCAAGAAGAACGGTTGAGGTTTCTTATAATGGAGCAGTAAATGATTCTATTACAGCTGCTTTTACGGGTGAAGAGGTAGTAGGAACCCTTATGATTGAGGTAGACGAATCCTCAAAGGAACGAATTACCGTAGCATATCAGGAATTGTTTGGTAACGATATTCCAAAGATGGAAGGTTATTCTATTACATTAACAGATGTAACAGGATATATTCCTATTACCAAATTCGGTAAGAGTGAATTGACAATATCGATGCCAATAACGCAGGAAGTAGCTGGCAATCGATATCGTGTTGTATGTTTGGATGCGGATGGCCAGTTGGAAGAAGTGGATTCTATTACAAAAGATGGAATGATTACTTTTGCGGCAACACATTTGTCCGATTATGCAATTTATGCAACGGGAGACAGTGCGGTATCCCTATCTTTAGAAAACGGAAAATTAGTTCAGAATTATAAAAAAGACGAATCACCAGATACGGGAGATCATAGTCTGCCAGTAAATTATGTGTTTGCTCTTGGTGTTTCTTTAATAGGTATTATTTTATTGTTATATCGTAAGAAAAAAATATAGTAAAAAATGTGAATTGGTTTTAGACATGAGTCAAGGCTGATTCACATTTTTTTTACGAAAATATATGGAAAAATAAACCTATATTATTTTAGAATAGGTAAATAATTTTTGCGTAATAAAGTGTTAAAGTGTATTGACACGAGTTGCATGATTGTATACAATTATACGAGATGTTTTATAAAGTGTATTTTAAAATATTGGAAAATTTATGAAACAAGGATCGGAGGATAAGTTATGCGACAGAATAATAGTGATTTTTTTGCAAATCGTCCCGTGTATATGAACGAGAAGACTAATCTTTTAGAGATTGAAGAACATATGTATATTTTGGATGATGTGGAAAAACCAAATGTATTCCGTAATATGTTTCCATATTCAGAGGTGCCGAAAATTCCATTTAATGATCGAATTGTTCCACATGATCTGCCAAAAGATATTTGGATCACAGATACAACATTTCGTGATGGACAGCAGTCAAGAGCCCCATATTCAACAGAACAGATTGTAACTATTTACGATTATTTACATAAATTGGGTGGGCCAAATGGAATGATCCGTGCCAGTGAGTTTTTCTTATATAGTAAAAAAGATCGTGATGCAGTATATAAATGTATGGAACGAGGTTATGAATTCCCAGAAGTAACCAGTTGGATTCGCGCAAGCAAGGAAGATTTTAAACTGGTAAAAGAACTTGGAATGAAAGAAACGGGTATTTTAGTAAGCTGTTCTGATTATCATATTTTCCTAAAATTAAAGATGACAAGAAGACAGGCAATGGAACATTATTTAAGTGTTGTTCGTGACTGTTTGGAAGAAGGAATCAGTGTAAGATGTCACTTAGAGGATATTACCAGAGCGGATATTTATGGTTATGTGGTACCGTTTTGTTTGGAATTGATGAGACTTAGCGAAGAATATAAAATTCCAATTAAAGTTCGTGCCTGTGATACTATGGGGTATGGCGTAAACTTCCCAGGTGCTGTTATTCCTCGAAGTGTACAGGGAATTATCTATGCGTTAAATAAGCACGCAGGTGTACCTCATGAAATGTTAGAGTGGCATGGACATAATGATTTTTACAAAGCAGTTGCAAACTCTACAACAGCATGGTTATATGGTTGTTCCGGTATCAATACTTCATTATTTGGTATTGGAGAAAGAACTGGTAACACACCACTTGAAGCAATGGTATTTGAATATGCCCAGTTAAAAGGCCATTTAAATGGTATGGATACGACAGTAATTACAGAATTAGCTGAGTATTACGAAAAAGAAATTGGTTATGAAATTCCGCCGCGTACTCCATTTGTAGGAAAGAATTTTAATGTAACAAGAGCGGGTGTCCATGCAGATGGTTTATTAAAGAATGAAGAAATCTATAACATATTTGACACTGAAAAATTCTTAAACAGACCGGTACTTTGTGCGGTATCTAATACATCAGGACTTGCCGGAATTGCGTACTGGATTAATACATATTTCCGTCTTCCACAAGAAATGCACGTGGATAAACATTGCGAAGTGGTAGAGGAAGTGAAAAAATGGGTTGACGAAGAGTACCTTGGTGGTCGTGTAACTGTATTAACCGATAACGAGCTTTTGGCAGTGATTGATAAAAACTGTAAAAAACTTGGTTATACCTTAGAAAAAGGAATTTTTAAGAAAAATGAATAGCCGATATGATGTAAAACAAGAAGTGACGGATAAATATTCCCTTAGAGGAAGAGTGTTTAATAAACTCCGTGCAGACATATTGAGTGGAAAATATAAAGAAAATGAGGAATTACGTGAAGTTGCTATTGGAGAAGAACTGGGGGTCAGCAGAACACCGGTTAGAGAAGCTTTTCGTCAACTGGAATTAGAAGGCTTGATTCAGATTATTCCTAATAAAGGAGCCTATGTAACAGGTATTACTGTAAAAGATGTAAAAGACATTTATATGATTCGTTCCAAGTTAGAAGGGTTATGTGCTTATTGGGCTACCTTAAATATTACGCCGGAGCAAATGGATGAATTAGAAGAAAATATCTATCTATCCAAATTTCATGCTCAGAAAGGACACATGGAACAAATTGCTGATTTGGATAATCGTTTTCATGAAGTGCTTTATGAAGCCTGTAATTCAAAGATGTTAGAACATCAACTGCGTGATTTTCATGATTATGTTCTTCGCGTGCGTAAAAAAACATTGTCACAGTTTAAGCGTAGTACAGAGTCTACCTTAGAGCATGAACAGATTTTTGAGGCAATTAAAAATAAGAAGCCTCAGGAAGCAGAACGTTTGGCGAACCAACATATTGTAAATGCCTATAAAAATATGGTACAGAATGGTCTTTATGAAGCTTATGGACAGGAAACACCACAGGAAGATGAATTCTTTTATGGAAGTGATGACCATAATATGGTAGAATAATAGCCGTCAGGATAAAGAAATTATACGTCGATACGCTTTGCGGATCGACGTGTTGTAAAAAGGAGAATAATATGGATAAGATTAAAATGACTACTCCCTTAGTCGAGATGGATGGAGATGAAATGACCAGAATCCTCTGGCAGATGATTAAGGATGAGTTGTTGATTCCGTATATTGATTTAAAAACAGAATATTACGATCTTGGTTTGGAACACCGTAATGAAACAAACGATCAGGTAACGGTTGATTCTGCTAATGCGACTATGAAATATGGTGTTGCTGTAAAATGTGCAACCATCACACCAAATGCAGCAAGAATGACAGAATACAATTTAAAAGAAATGTGGAAGAGTCCAAATGGAACTATTCGTGCTATGTTAGATGGTACTGTTTTCCGTACACCAATTATTGTAAAGGGAATTGAACCATGTGTACGAAACTGGGAGCAGCCAATTACACTGGCAAGACATGCTTATGGTGATGTATATAAGAATGTAGAGATTAAAGTTCCTGGTGCTGGTAAAGCAGAACTTGTTTTCACAGCAGAAGATGGTACGGAAACAAGAGAGGTGATTCATACCTTTAAAGGGGCTGGTGTATTACAGGGTATGCACAATACAGAGAAGTCCATTGAAAGTTTTGCAAGAGCATGTTTATCCTATGCCCTTGATTTAAAACAGGATATATGGTTTGCAACAAAGGATACGATTTCTAAAAAGTATGACCATACATTTAAAGATATCTTCCAGAAGATTTATGAAGAAGAGTATAAAGACAAATTTGAGGCAGCTGGTATTGAGTATTTCTATACATTGATCGATGATGCTGTTGCCCGTGTTATGAAGTCAAAAGGTGGATTTATCTGGGCTTGTAAGAATTATGATGGAGATGTTATGAGTGATATGGTATCCTCTGCATTTGGTTCCCTTGCTATGATGACAAGTGTTTTGGTTTCCCCAAGCGGCGTATACGAATATGAAGCAGCCCATGGAACGGTACAGCGTCATTATTACAAACATTTAAAGGGTGAAGAAACTTCTACGAATTCTGTAGCAACTATTTTCGCATGGACTGGTGCACTTCGCAAGCGTGGTGAACTGGATAACAATGCCGATCTTATGAAGTTTGCAGATGCACTTGAAAAAGCAACTTTATCCACCATCGAAAATGGCAAGATGACAAAGGATCTTGCACTCATCACATCACTTAAAGATGTAACTGTACTGAATAGTCAGGACTTCATTAAGGCGATTAGAGAAGAATTGGATACATTATTATAATTAATCAATAAATACCCCCTATATATGCTTGCAACCTCACGCTTCGCTAGTTGCCTGCGCATATACAGGGGGTATTTTATTTATCTATTCTTCAGTATTTAATTCTTCCCATCTCTCATAAGCAGTTTCTAATTTCGAAAATATCTCATCTTTTTCCTGCTGTAATTCCATGAGTTTTGCGGAAACATTGCAGTATTCTGGAGATGCCATTAGTTCGTCGATTTCAGAATCGCGGTTTTCGAGTTTTTCAATTTCTGCTTCGAGACGTGCGATTTCATTTTCACGTTTGCGGGCTGCTGCCTGTTGTTCTTTCTGGGCTTTCCAGTCTAATTTGCTTTCGCTGGCAGGAGTTGGGGCAGAGTTTCCATATACTGCCTTGTTACCAGTGCCACTTAAACCAGGAACACTATTACTGGAAACTGTACCCCCATTTGCTGACGAAACAGAAGCCTGTTCTTTTTTCTCAAGGTAATAATCATAGTTGCCTAAATAATTCACAAATCCTTCTTTAGTAAGGTCTAAAATACGGGAAGCGGTACGGTTGATAAAGTATCGGTCGTGGGATACATAAAGTACCGTTCCGGTATAAGAATTTAAAGCATCTTCTAAAATCTCTTTGGAAGTAATATCCAAATGGTTAGTTGGCTCATCCAGGATTAAAAAGTTAGCCTGTGAAAGCATGAGTTTGGCAAGAAGGACACGTCCTTTTTCTCCACCGCTTAAGGAACCAACCATTTTATAAACATCTTCACCAGTAAATAGGAAAGCAGCAAGCACATTGCGTATTTCTGTATTGGTCAGCGTTGGATAATCGTCTGATATTTCGTCAAATATGCTTTTGTTTTCGTGCAGCACATGGTGTTCCTGGTCGTAATAACCGATTTCTACATTAGCGCCGGTTTTTATGGTTCCGCAGTCAGCCTCCATTACCTGATTAATAATCTTTAACAGAGTGGATTTACCAGTTCCATTATCACCGATGATGGCAATGTGTTCTCCTTTTTGAATGAAACAGGAGAGGTCGTGAAATAATACATTGCTGTCAAATGCTTTTGATAGATCAGTTATAGTCAGAACATCATTTCCACTTTCAAATCGAGGGGTCAATGTCAAATGCATGGAATCATTTTCATCCAATGGCTTTTCAACGACTTCCATTTTGTTTAACATTTTTTCACGGCTCTCAGCACGTTTGATGGATTTTTCACGGTTAAAAGAGCGGAGTTTTTTAATAACTTCTTCCTGATGTTTTATTTCACGCTGATTATTACGGTAAGCATTGAGCGCAGCAATACGAAGAATTTCTTTTTTGGTGGCATAATCTGTGTAATTGCCGGTAAAGGTAGACATGTGTCCGTTTTCCAGTTCATAAACCTTGTTGACAATTTTATCTAAAAAATATCGGTCATGGGATACGATAAAAACCGTTCCTTTATAGTTCAACAGATAATTTTCCAGCCACATAATGGCGTTCATATCCAGATGGTTGGTAGGCTCGTCCAAAATAATCAAATCCGGTTTGGTAATAAGGAGCTTACCTAGTGCTACACGTGTTTTTTGACCGCCGGAAAGAGTGAATATATCCCTGTTAAAATCTTCCAAGTCAAAACCAAGACCTTTCAATACACCGGTAATTTCACTTTTATAAGTAAGACCGCCTTCCCGTTCAAAACGCTGGGAAGCAAGGGTATATTTTTCCACAAGATTTTCCAACTCTTTGCCTGATACCAGATTCATTTCATCTTCCATATTGCGCAGACGTTCTTCCAGATGAATCAGTTCTTGTCTGACAGAAAGCAATTCATTATATATAGAACGTGTGCTGGAAAGAAGAGCGTTCTGAGGCAGATAGCCGATAGTAGTATCTTTAGCAACTGTAATAAGTCCATCATCAGCGGACATTTCACCCATGATAATGCGCAGAAGAGTGGTTTTGCCACAACCGTTAATACCAATTAAAGCGGCCTTATCGTATTCATTAATATGAAAAGATACATCTTTTAACAGATGATCATCTACAAAAGTTTTGTTGATATTTTGACAGGATAAGATCATATTATATACTTCCTTATAATCCAATAAGACAGTTCGCGAAGCGCACCGACGTTTTGGTCAATAAGACAACTCGCGAAGCGAGGTGTCGTTTGTTGTATTCATTTGCTATCTTACAAGTTTGAGAACTTAATGTCAATAAATAGAAGGTTCGATTGACATTATTTTAACAAAAGGTTTATAATAAATATAAAACTAAATGTAATCTGCAATTTAGGGGTAGTGCAGACTAGCATGATTAGAAAGGTAAGGTCTTGTATATGGCAAAGAATAACAATGCATCATTACAAGAAAAGGGGATTGTTTTAGAAAAAGATGCGTGTTCTACAAAGGAGATTTCTCAAGCAGTTATTACGCGTCTGCCTAGATACCACCGTTATCTTGGTGATTTAAAGGATGCAGGTGTAGAACGTGTTTCCAGCCAGGAATTGAGCCGTATTATGCGTGTGACGGCTTCCCAGATTCGTCAGGACTTTAATCATTTTGGTGGGTTTGGTCAGCAGGGATATGGTTATAACGTGGATTACTTATATGTAGAAATTGGTAAAATCTTAGGTCTTCATAAATCCCATAATCTTATATTGATTGGAGCTGGCAATTTAGGTCAGGCCCTTGCTAATTATATGAATTTTGAAAAAAGAGGATTTATTATTACTGGTATTTTTGATATCAATCCCAATTTGATTGGAAAAACCGTTCGTAACATTCCCATTCAGCCTATGGAAAATATGCAGGGCTTTATTAAAGAAAATGATATTGATATTGCAGTTTTGACGATTCCTAAAACGGGCGCAGTCAAAGTGGCTGAACAGTTGGTAGAATGTGGGATAAGAGGAATTTGGAATTTTGCCCATGTGGATTTAGAAGTACCGGATAACGTATTAGTTGAGAATGTACATTTATCGGATAGTCTGATGAAATTATCCTATCAGATCTCCAGTTAACACCACTAATGATAGTATGTGGCATTGTGTTATATGAAATATAAACAGAGAAGAGGATTAAAATGGGCAGAGATACAGGTAAATCAGAGGAAAAATATATGGCCGCCCTGGCTGGTAAAAAAATTGCGGCAGTAACACTGGATCATAAGTGGCATCAGCTATTTATGCGTGTAGAAAAAACGCGCAGGATTACAGAAAAAGAACAGGAATTAAATGATTTACTGCGCCGCCAGGGAAAATGTACGACGGAAACGCAGAGCATCCGTAAAATCAAAAAGAAATTAATGGATGAAATCGTGGCAATGATGGAAAAACAGGATGCGGCTTCCATCAAAAAAACGGAAGATAACAAACGCTTGATCAATGAATGTAATGAAAAAATGGAACAGTATCAGGATGAATTACTGGAACTTCCGAAAATGATTGATGAAGTGAACAAAGAATTAATGGCAGAGACCATGCGTATTTGTTATGAAAATATGCATGCAAATGAAAAAGACATCAAGGAAATTGCAGACTGGATTGCAGAGGTTAGAGTAGAACTTAAGAAGAATGTAGTGCGCAAACAGGAAATGGAGATTGCAAATCAGGAAATCTATTCCTTTATGCATGATATTTTTGGCTCTGATGTAATTGACCTGTTTGATATGAAATATAATCCTGACAATAAAACCGCTATTCATGTAAAGGGAAATAAGTAAGGAATGAAGAAAGAATATCTTGTTTCTGCAAAAGAAATGCAGGAATACGATCAGAATACCATTGAAAAAATAGGAATTCCTTCCTGTGTTTTAATAGAACGCGCAGCGCATGCTGTTGCGATGGAAGCGTTGGATTTTCTAAAGAATCATGAAAATCCGCGTGTTTTGGTTGTAGCTGGAAATGGTAATAATGGGGCAGATGGAATTTGTGCTGGACGTATTTTAAATGAATATGGGATAGTATGTGATTTCTGTCTTTTAAAAAATGAACCACCTTATGCAGAAGAATTGCAAAGGCAGCTTTCTATTGCATCACATTATTCAATAGAACAGGTCGATGTGAATGACATTGTTTTTGAGAAATATACTATGCTTTTAGATGCAGTTTTCGGTGTGGGATTAAATCGCGAGATTACAGGAACGGTAAAAGAACTTATTCAAAAAATCAATGATAGCAAAATACCTGTACTGAGTGTGGACATTCCTTCTGGAATTGATGCTTCAAGCGGTAGAGTATTGGGGTGTGCTGTAAAAGCAGATTTAACGGTTACATTCGGATTTTATAAAAGAGGGCAATGGTTTTATCCTGGAAGATTGCATTGTGGAATGCTTAAGAAAGCGAAAATTGCTATTAATGAAACTGCTTTTATGAATAAAGTGCCAGATATGTTTACTTATTTAAACAATCAAAATAAGATAGATGTATCTGACCGTGACCCTATGGGAAACAAAGGAACCTTTGGAAAGGTTTTTGTTATTGCAGGAAGAAAATCTACTACAGGAGCCGCTATATTATGTTCCTCCTCAGCACTTAGAAGCGGCTGCGGTATGAGTGCGGTTTTAACAGAAAAAGAAAATAAAACTGTTTTTTTACAGACAATGCCTGAAATAATGGTAGAGACTTATACATCCTATGAGGAAATAGATTCATTATATGCTAAGATGCAAAAATGGCTGGAGTGGTCGGATTGTATTGTGATCGGGTGTGGCCTTTTACAGGATGAAACAGCATATAATATGGTGGAATATGTACTGGATCATACGCTGAAAAGTGTGGTTTTTGATGCGGATGCTCTGCAGTTAATTGCTAAAAATACAATGTTACAAGAAAAAGTGAGAGAATGCGCTAATCGTTTGAAAGAAATAGGGCAGGCAATTGTATTTACTCCTCATCCGGGTGAGCTTGCGTCACTTTTAGAATGTGGCATTTCCAAGATTAAAGAAAATAAAGATACGGCCGTTCAGATGCTGCTTGAAAAATATCCGGTTATTTTGGTGGCAAAGGATGCGGATACTTTAGTGTGTCAAAAAGATATAGAATGGTATTTGAATACTACAGGAAATGATGGACTTTCTACAGCTGGAAGCGGAGATGTTTTGGCGGGATTAACAGCGTCTTTACTTGCCCAAAATCGTAACAAAAAATGTACACCTTTTGAATCTGTGTGCCAAAGTGTTTACCTGCATGGATTAGCTGCGGATATCATCGCAAAAGAGAATGGAAAAAGTTTTATGGTTGCAAGTGATCTCATTGAGGCGTATAAATATATATTGAAATAAAATAAACATGAAAATGTATTCTATACAAATTCATGGAAGGAAAAAGCAATGAATAGAATGGAACAATATGCAAGAGTATGTGCTCATATTGATTTAGATGCCGTTCATCATAATTTGGACGCAATGCGTAGTCACATTTCAGAGCATACAAAAATTCTTGGAGTTATAAAAGCAGATGGTTATGGGCATGGTGCTGTCCCTATTGCATGGGAAATGGAAGAGATGGACTATGTATATGGATTTGCGGTTGCCAGTGTTGAAGAAGCGATGCAGCTTCGCAATGCTAATATTAAAAAACCAATTTTAGTGTTAGGTTATACTTTTCCATACAGTTATGAGACCTTAATTAATCAGGAGATTATTCCAACTATATTTCGTTTGGATATGCTTCATGAACTGGATCAAACTGCAGCCAGATTAGGAGTAAAGGCGGCAGTACATATTAAAGTGGATACGGGAATGGCACGTATTGGTATACAGCCAGATAAAGAAGGGGCTTTATTTGTGAAAGAGGCTCTTATGTGTGAACATTTATCCGTAGAAGGAATCTTTACTCATTTTGCTAAAGCAGATGAAGGAGATAAAACAGCGGCCAATAAACAGTTAGAGAGTTTCATGACCTTTGTAAAAAACTGTGAAGAGGAATTTTGTTACAAGTTTCCTTTTGTGCATTGTTCTAATTCTGCCGGTATTTTAGATATGCCTCAGGCGAATCTGGATTTGGTACGCGCTGGTATTATTTTATATGGTATGTGGCCTTCGGATGAAGTGAATAAAGATGTGATTCCATTAGAACCTGTTTTGTCATTAAAAAGTCATATTACTTATATCAAGGAAGTAGAGTCAGGCACTCCGGTAAGTTACAATGGCATCTATGTTACGGATAAACAAACAAGAATTGCGACGATACCAGTGGGATATGCGGATGGATATCCACGTAATTTGACCGGGAAAGGGTATATTCTTGTTCATGGGAAAAAGGCTCCCATTATCGGACGTATCTGTATGGATCAATTTATGGTGGATGTGACGGATGTTCCACAGTGCAAAGAAGGGGATGAGGTTACCCTGATTGGCAAGGATGGAGATCAAAACATTACGATTGAAGAATTAGGTGAACTCAGCGGACGTTTTAATTATGAATTTGCCTGTGAGATTGGAAAACGTACGCCGCGAGTGTTTTTCAGACATGGCAAAGCTTTTTGTGCGAAAGATTATTATGATGATGTAAAAATCAAAAAAATATAATTTACACCTAAAATAATTTTTGAAAAAATTTCAATTCATTGAATACCTTTTTAAGAAGCGGAAATACTTTCATTACACAACCGGTATAAGCAGAATGTGTAGAAAGGGTAATTTCCGTGAAAAGAGGAGATATATATTACGCAGATTTAAGACCGGTGATTGGCTCTGAACAGGGAGGCATTCGTCCGGTCTTAGTTATACAAAATGATACAGGGAATCTTCATTCCCCAACCGTTATAGTGGCAGCCATTACATCTAAGTTACATAAGACACAGCTGCCTACGCATATTCATTTAGACAGCAGACAATGTGAATTGATCAAAGATTCCGTAATATTATTAGAACAGATTCGTACGATTGATAAGCAGCGCTTAAAAAGCCAGGTTTGTCATTTGGATGTGGAAATGATGCAGAAAGTGGATCGTGCACTCAAAATCAGCCTGGCACTTTAGAAAAAGAGAATGGTCGTGCCTGGTCTATAATGCTTTCTTGACGTTTTGTATGCAAAATGGTATATTTATGACGATTATGTAAGCAAAAAGGAGTTAATTTTATGGATGATGGTGGATCGGGTACGTTCACTATGCTGATCGTATTGATTGTAATTGTTTCTGTTGACCTTGCACTTACCATTTTGGATAAAGTGTATTCGTATTTAAAGGAAAGAGAACTGGCGCAGAAAGCTGCGGAAGACGAAATTCTTTCCATGGTAAACGAAAGCCATGAACAAGGCTATATTGAGGCGAGTGAAGCGGAAATGATATCGAATATCTTTGAGTTTGGTGATAAGCAGGCTCAGGATATTATGACGGATAGAAGTAACATAACTGCAATTGATGCAGATATGACGTTATCGGATGCCATTTCTTTTGTATTAAATGAAAAAAATTCAAGATTTCCGGTATATAAAGAGAATTTGGATCATATAGTAGGTATTCTTCATTTAAAGGATGCTTTTCGTTTAAGCCGTTCAATGTCACTTTTGGATAAGCCAATTGGGGAGATTGAGGGACTTTTACGTGATGCCCGCTTTATTCCGGAAACACGTAATGTAGATAGTTTATTTGCAACTATGCGTGCGACCAAACTTCAAATGGTTATTGTTATTGATGAATACGGACAAACTTCCGGCTTGATTGCATTAGAAGATATTTTAGAAGAAATTGTTGGAAATATAATGGATGAATACGATGAGGATACCGGGCATATTCAGGAAAAGGGTGCGAATAAATACATTGTAGATGGTATGACGCCTCTTGAAGAGTTAGAGGAACGGTTTCAGATTTCGTTTGGTGAAGTTCCAGTGGAAACGATTAATGGTTATATGATTTCAAGAATGGAACGAATACCGGATGAAAAAGAACGGTTTTCATTTGTTTTAGATGGTTACAAATTTAAAGTAATTGAAGTGGAAAATAAGATGATTCAGCGTGTAGTGGTAACAAAACTGCCGCCAGAAAATAAAGAAGCATAAGACAAAAGGAGAATAATCATGTCAGGACATTCAAAATTTGCAAACATAAAGCATAAAAAAGGAAAAAACGATGCTGCTAAGGGTAAGATTTTTACAATCCTTGGTAGAGAAATTGCAGTAGCTGTTAAAGAGGGTGGTCCGGATCCTGCAAATAACTATAAATTAGCACAGGTTATTGCAAAAGCAAAATCAAACAACATGCCAAATGATACGATTGAGCGCGGTATTAAAAAGGCTGCTGGTGATGCGGGCAATGTTAACTATGAATTTGTTACATATGAAGGTTATGGTCCAAATGGTATTGCAATTATTGTAAATGCCTTAACAGACAATAAAAACCGTACAGCTTCTAATGTTAGGAGTGCATTTACAAAAGGACAGGGAAGCATTGGAACACCGGGCTGCGTATCCTTTATGTTCGATGAAAAAGGACAGATTATCATTGATAAAGAAGAATGTGATATGGATGCAGACGATTTGATGATGATTGCATTGGATGCAGGTGCTGATGATTTTAACGAAGAAGAAGACAGTTTTGAAATTTTAACCGCACCGGATGCTCATTCAGCAGTAGAATCAGCATTAAAAGAAAACGGTATTGCATTAGCGTCCAGTGAAGTAACTATGATTCCACAGAATTATGTAGAATTAACAGATGAAACAGCAATTAAGAATTTACAGAAGACATTGGATCTTTTAGATGATGACGATGACGTACAGTCTGTATATCATAACTGGGAGGAATAGAAAATGGCTGACAATTACGCAAAAGAGACTATTTGTATCCAGTCCGGCTGGAAACCAAAGAATGGAGAAGCAAGAATTCTTCCAATTTACCAGAGTACAACTTTTAAATACGAAAGTTCTGAAGCAATGGGAAGATTGTTTGACTTAGAGGACTCTGGATATTTTTATACAAGATTACAGAATCCAACCAATGACTATGTAGCGGAAAAGATCTGTGAATTAGAAGGCGGTGTAGCCGCAATGCTTACCTCTTCCGGCCAGGCCGCTAATTATTATGCGGTATTTAATATTTGCGAGACGGGAGATCATTTGATTATGTCTTCAACCGTATACGGTGGGACATTCAATCTGCTTACATGTACCATTAAAAAAATGGGTATTGAATGTACAGTAGTTGATCCGGATGCAGATATTGAAACATTGAATGCAGCATTCAGACCAAACACAAAATGCGTATTTGCAGAAACCATTGCTAATCCGGCATTAGTTGTTTTAGATATTGAGAAATTTGCAAAGATTGCACATGATCATGATGTACCACTTATTATTGACAATACGTTTGCAACACCAATTAACTGTAATCCATTTGAATGGGGTGCTGATATTGTAACACATTCTACAACCAAATATATGGATGGACATGGAATGACTGTAGGTGGTGTAATCGTAGATTCTGGTAATTTTGACTGGATGGCTCATGCAGAGAAATTCCCAGGTCTTTGTACTCCGGACGAATCCTATCATGGTATTGTATATGCTGAAAAATTTGGCAAAGGTGCATACATAACAAAAGCCACAGCGCAGATGATGAGAGACCTTGGTTCTATCCAATCACCTCACAATGCCTTTTTATTAAATGTAGGACTGGAGACACTTCCTCTTCGTATGGAACGTCATTGTTCCAATGCTCTAAAAGTGGCACAGTTCTTAGAAAAGCATGAAAAGGTTGCATGGGTAAATTATCCGGATCTTCCAGGTAATAAATACCATGCACTACAGCAGAAGTACCTTCCAAAGGGAAGCTGTGGAGTAATTTCTTTTGGATTAAAGGGTGGCAGAAACGCAGCTGCTGGTATGATGGATCAGTTAAAATTAGCAGCTATCGTAACCCATGTGGCAGATGCAAGAACCTGTGTGTTACATCCTGCAAGCCATACACACAGACAGATGAATGATGAACAGTTAATCGAAGCTGGTGTTGCTCCTGATTTGATTCGCCTTTCTGTCGGTATTGAAAATGTTGATGATATTATTAATGATTTAGCACAGGCTATGGAGAATATCTAATGAGCATAAAGAAAACGTGGTTTTCTTATATCCTGTGGCTGATTGCCACAGGATTTTCTATTTTATTTACATATTATTCGGTGATAAATTTGACCCGGTGTTACAACATATTTGGTTATGATCAAATTGGTTGGCAGATTGGATATACTATTGGTGTAGTTGCAGTTGTTGTTTTAGCGTGCCTGCTGCTTCGTAATCTGTTCAATAAAATACAACTTCCAAAGATGAATAAGTGGGTAGTAAGAAGTCTGCATGTTTTCATTTTTGCTGGTATTACCGTTTTGTTTTGTTACACTCGTTTTTATAGTTTTATAACGGGTGAATTACATGGCGATCAAATGGTATGTTTCTACGAAATGACCCGAATTGGTTTTATGCCTGAAGATTTGAAAGCATTGGAATCTGTTTTAGGAAATGTAAGCCTTGTTCCATCCATATTTGAAAATATTTATATGGATGTTCTTTCTACTATATTTTTATTTTTGGGAAATAAGTTAGAACTTTTAGATGTTGTACAACTGGTTTTTCAAGTACTATCCTTATTTAGTCTGTATTTAATAGGTTGGAATGTGCAAAAAGGAATTTATGCATGGATTCCTGCATTCGTATATGCATGTTCACCGCTTTTTTCTTCCATGATTGGAGATTTTGGCCCTTCAAATTTCTGGTTATGCATCAGTTTATTAGGAATGGTTTGTATCTTCCTGTTACAGAAAGTTTGGAAAAGCAAATTTATTACCTATATTGTGACAACAGTATGGGGAATATGTATTTGTGTATTTGTGTTTAGTGCAAAATTTTCTGTATTATTTCAAAATGGCCCGGCGTTTTTAGTTGGAAACGGGTTTAGATTAACAACTGTTATAATGTATACAGAACTTTTTATCTGGGCGGTTATTTTATTATTGTATTGTATTACATTTTGGTTTGTTAAAACTGATTCTGTATCTTTATATGTACTGCCGGCAGCACTTGCGGCTGGATTATTATTGGTATTACAGTTCTATGAAAATGATGTGGTATTTTTCCTGACCATATTGATTGGCTTTTGGGTAGCCTTATTGGGAACAGAAAGTTTACGTTTGATATTTGCGCCAAAACCAAGGGTTCTTACAGGACAATGTAAAGAAATTCCAATTGCTTTAAATACTTCTGGACAAAAAGAAGATTGCGTACCGGAAGATACTGGTGTGATCCGTGTTTCTGACATTTTGAATGTAGTAAATGAGGAAGTAAAAATAGAAGATAAGACGTCTATGATTGAAAATGTGCTCCCAATGCCGAAAAAACATGTGGGACGCAGCTTTGAATATGCTTTTGAACCAACAGAAGAGATGATGCATTATGATGTAGAAGTAGAAAACGATGATTATGATTATGAATAATCAGATGAAAATTATTTTGCATAAAAATTAAATTATTACAAATAGTAAGGTAGGGACTTTATTGGTCCTTACCTTTTTTGATAATAATGATTCCGGAGGCTTTTTATGGAAAAAATGAGAGAGCATGGTCAGGCGGTGTTAGAACAAAATGAGGAACGAAAAAAATTTTATCTGATGACAATTATCGGAGAAATTGAAGGACATGATGTGCTGGGCAGTTCCTCCAAAGCGACAAAATATGAACATATCATTCCACAATTGGCTTTGATTGAAGATGATGCCGAAATTGAGGGCGTTCTAATCCTGATTCATACCATGGGCGGGGATGTTGAGGCAGGACTTGCGATTGCAGAAATGATTTCTTCTTTGAGTAAACCTACTGTAACATTAGTACTTGGCGGCAGTCATTCCATTGGTGTACCAATAGCGGTAAGTGGAGATTTTTCCTTTATTGTGCCGACAGGAACTATGGTAATTCATCCAGTACGCACTAATGGTATGGTGATTGGAGTTTCGCAGACTTTTGAATATTTCAAACAAATTCAGGATCGAATATTATCCTTTGTGTGTTCCCATTGTGATATTAAAAAAGAACGTTTGGAAGAACTGATGTTAGAGACAGAATTTTTAACCAAGGATGTAGGCTCCGTACTGGTTGGTCCTCAGGCAGTAAAAGAAGGAATTATTAATGAAGTAGGGGGTATCAGGGAAGCTTACGGCAAACTAAAGGAACTGGTAAAAGAAGCAGATTCTAAACAAAAGTAATCGGAATTGTCTGAAAAAAGCAAAAAAAACACAAAGAAAAAGAACATATAAAATGAGTGACCTAAAATGGCATGTGTGCTATAATAGTATGGTTATAAAATAGATATGTTATGAGGTGAAACTATGGCATCAACTTCCGGCAGAAAGAAAACGACATCTTCCGGTAGAAAAAATACATCAGGACGTGGACGTAATACAAAAGGCAGGACATCTACAGCCAGCCGTACAAGAACAAATGAAGAACGTTTAATCAGTAATGAAGTACTGTTGATTATAACACTGGCAATTGGAATTTTATTGTTTTTATGTAATTTTGGGATTATTGGACCTGTTGGGGATTCCATCAGTAAAGTGATGTTTGGAATCTTCGGTCTTATGGCATATATTGCTCCTGTCTTTGTTTTTTTAGCAGTTGCATTTGGAATATCTAACCAAGGAAATTTCAGAGCTGCTATGAAATTGACAGCGGCTGTCATTTTGTTCATTACCATCGGAATGATTATTGAACTTTTTACAGGTAATTTGCAGAATATGACAGAATATTCTATAAAAGCATTTTACGAATATGCATCGGAAAATAAAGGAGGCGGTGGTGTAATAGCCGGTTCTCTGGCGTATGGCCTATTTAGTTTACTGGATATGGCTGGTACAATTTTAGTGTTAATCGTAGTGATGATTATTTGCTTTGTTTTGATTACAGGAAAATCCGTAGTAAAGACAGTTAGCGAAGGCTCACAGAAGGTATATCACACAGCAAAAGATGATGCGGCATACCGAAGGGAACAAGCGGACATCCGCAGAAAAGAAATGCAAAAGCGCAGAGAAGAGCAGCGTAATGCAAAAGAAGCTGAGGAATCTGGCAAAGAGGCTGAAAAGATTCTTCGAATGAACAAAAAAGTATCCGGTGTTATGATGAACACCACCTTAAAAGAAAATACAGGTTCAGCAAATCTGCGTGATGATATCCATGAAATCACAGTAAACGATATCCCACAAAGACCGGTACGTATTGATGATGAGGATTCCTCTTTTGCTGGTTCAATGGATAGCATCCGTATACATACAGCAGCGGATAATCGTATGCCGGAACCAGTTTTTGCACCTAAACAGACTAAAACTGCTATGGCTTCTATGGAAGAGATTACACAGGCAGAACCTGAGATTACTATTCGTGGTGCAGTGGAAAAAGAGCCAGATATTTCGTCTCAGATGGAAAAAGTGGAACCACCAAAACCTGTCGCCAGAATGCCTAAGGCTCCACAAACAGAAACAGCCAAAACGGCACCTTCTATAGATAAAGAAATTCAGAAAAAAGCAACAGAAAATACCAATAAAAAATATGTACTTCCGCCAGTTAGTTTATTAAAACCAGGAACAGGCGGTAACAATGGATCTTCTGCTTCACAGTTAAAAGAAACGGCTATGCATTTGCAGAATACCTTAAAGACTTTTGGAGTTAATGTTACAGTAACTGATATTAGTCAGGGGCCAAGTGTTACCCGTTATGAACTACAGCCAGAGCCGGGAGTCAAAGTCAGTCGTATTGTAAATCTTGCTGATGATATTAAATTGAATCTTGCGGCGGCAGACATTCGAATTGAAGCCCCGATTCCTGGTAAATCTGCTGTTGGAATTGAAGTTCCAAATAAAGAAAACAGTGCTGTTGCATTCCGTGATCTGATTGAAAGTAAGGAATATAAAAATTTCCAAAGCAATATAGCATTTGCAGTTGGTAAAGATATTGGCGGACAGGTCGTTGTATCCGATATTGCCAAAATGCCACATATGTTAATTGCCGGTGCAACAGGATCTGGTAAATCCGTTTGTATCAATACCATTATCATGAGTATTTTATATAAAGCACATCCGGACGATGTCAAACTCATTATGGTGGATCCAAAAGTAGTAGAGTTAAGTGTATATAACGGCATTCCGCACTTGATGATTCCGGTTGTAACAGATCCTAAAAAAGCTGCCGCTGCCTTAAACTGGGGTGTGGCAGAAATGACCGATCGTTATAAAAAGTTTGCGGATATGAATGTCCGTGATCTGAAAGGGTATAATAAGCAAGTTGAAACCTTACAGGCAAAAGGAGAAGGCGAAGATCTTCGTAAGATGCCTCAGATTGTAATTATTGTTGACGAGTTAGCAGACCTTATGATGGTTGCTGCACATGAAGTGGAAGAATCCATTTGTCGTCTGGCACAGTTGGCACGTGCAGCAGGTATTCATTTGATTATTGCTACCCAGAGACCGTCGGTAGATGTTATTACAGGTTTGATTAAGGCCAATATGCCAAGCCGTGTAGCATTTGCTGTATCCAGTGGTGTGGATTCCCGTACTATCTTAGATATGAATGGTGCTGAAAAACTCCTTGGAAAAGGAGATATGCTGTTCTATCCACAGGGCTATACAAAACCAGCCCGTATCCAGGGAGCATTTATTTCGGATGGAGAAGTATCCGATGTCGTAGATTATTTAAAAAATCAGGCAATTGGCAATACATATGATCCGGATATTGAAGAAAAAATCAAAAATATTGGCAGTTCTTCGTCCGGAGGCGCAGGTGCTTCATCCGGTAGTGAACTGGACAGTTATTTTGTGGAAGCAGGTAAATTTATCATTGAAAAGGATAAAGCATCCATTGGTATGCTGCAGCGTGTATTTAAGATTGGATTCAATCGTGCAGCAAGAATTATGGATCAACTGGCAGAAGCTGGTGTAGTCGGAGAAGAAGAGGGAACGAAACCCCGTAAGGTTCTGATGAGCATGGAACAATTTGAACAATATATTGAAGAATACATTTAGAAATAGCAAAGGAGTTTTATGAAGACTGATATTCAAATCGCACAGGAAGCAACTTTAAAACCAATTCAGGAAATAGCTGAAAAATTGGATCTTTCCATGGATGAACTGGAATTGTATGGAAAATACAAAGCCAAGATTTCAGACGAATATTTAGAACGCATCAAAGATAATAAAGATGGAAAATTAATCCTTGTTACAGCCATCAATCCAACTCCGGCTGGAGAAGGAAAAACAACTACAACAGTTGGTCTGGGACAGGCATTTGGTAAATTGGGTAAAAAAGCTGTAATTGCTCTTCGTGAACCCTCTTTAGGACCTTGCTTTGGCATCAAAGGCGGTGCTGCCGGAGGTGGATACGCCCAGGTAGTTCCAATGGAAGATCTTAATCTTCATTTTACAGGTGATTTTCATGCCATTACCTCTGCCAATAATTTATTGGCAGCATTATTGGATAATCATATTCAGCAGGGAAATGAACTTCGCATTGATACACGTCAGGTAGTATGGAAAAGATGCTTAGATATGAATGACCGTGTCCTTCGTAATGTAGTAGTTGGTCTTGGTAACAAAATGGATGGAACTGTCAGAGAAGATCACTTTGTTATCACGGTGGCTTCTGAAATTATGGCAATTCTTTGCCTTGCAAACGATATGGAAGATTTAAAAAAGAGACTTTCTGCTATCGTTGTTGCATATGATTTTGATGGAAAACCTGTTACAGCAGGTGATTTAAAAGCAGTTGGTTCTATGGCGGCGTTATTAAAGGATGCCTTAAAACCAAATCTGATTCAGACATTAGAGCATACACCAGCACTTGTACATGGTGGTCCATTTGCTAATATTGCGCATGGATGTAATTCTGTACGAGCAACAAAAGCCGCTCTGAAAATGGCTGATTATGTTATCACAGAAGCCGGATTTGGTGCAGACCTGGGTGCCGAGAAATTCTTTGATATCAAATGTCGTATGGCAGAGTTAAAACCGGATGCTGTAGTATTAGTTGCAACTATCCGTGCATTAAAATATAACGGCGGTGTAAAGAAAGAAGATCTTTCCACACCAAATATTGAAGCTTTGAAGGCAGGTATCTGTAACTTAGAAAAGCATATTGAAAATTTACAGAAATATGATGTTCCTGTTATCGTAACGCTTAATGCGTTTGTTACAGACAGCGAAGAAGAGATATCTTTTGTTCGTAACTTCTGTGAAGAACGCAATTGTGATTTTGCACTTTCAGAAGTATGGGAAAAGGGTGGAGACGGCGGTATTGAGCTGGCTAACACTGTACTTCATACTTTAGAAACAAAAGAAAGTCATTTTAAAGTTTTATATGATGAAAATCTTTCTATCAAAGAAAAGATATCCATTATTGCAAGAGAAATTTATGGAGCTGATGATGTTAGTTTTGTTGGAAATACATCAAAACAGATCAGTCAATTAGAAAACTTAGGTTTTGGCAATCTGCCGATTTGTATGGCAAAGACACAGTATTCCTTATCTGATGATCAGACACTGCTGGGCAGACCGGAACATTTTACACTTACGGTACGGGATCTTTATGTATCTGCAGGTGCCGGTTTTATTGTTGCATTAACAGGTAATGTAATGACTATGCCGGGACTTCCTAAAACACCAGCCGCTTATTCCATCGATGTAGACACAGATGGAATGATTACAGGATTATTCTAAAGAAAAGTCGTAATCACAGGAGTTGTATTATGAAGTGTCCAAAATGTGGAGAGACGCTCAAAAAAGATTATCTTTATTGCGAAAAGTGTGGTGAAGAAATTCGTATTGTTCCTGATTTTGAGCCAGAAATTGAAAATAGCATAATTGAGACACTTTCTGCAGTAGCAGAAGAAATGGCTCCGGTTTCAGAAGATATTATGGAATCGGAAACAGAGACAGAGTTTGAGATAGAACCCAATAAAAACATGAAACGTCGTGTTTTTGCGAGTATTTCCATTTTCTGTCTTCTTGTGCTGGGTATTTTTGCGTTTTTCTTTATTCGTAATCTGTATTTGGAAAAATATTATGCTGTTCAGGTAGAAAATGCACAGCTTTTATATAATCAGAAAAATTACGAAAAAGCGATTGGCTACTATGAAAATGCTTTAGAAATGGAAGAAGATACATCTTTATTAATTGCATATGCAGACTGTTTGTATGAGACAGGAAAAACAGATCAGGCGCTATCCCATTATTATGCCATTATTGATGAAGAACCGGAAAATCAAAAGGCATATGCCAGAATTATTTCCATATATGAAAAGGAAGAAAATTACAGTGAAATAAATAAACTGCTTTCTTCCTGTGGAGAGCAGTCCATCAAAACCGAGTTTCAAAGTTATATGACAATGGAACCGGTGTTCAGTTATGAAAGTGGGGACTACAATCATGTAATACCGTTAAAGATTCAGGCACCTACATCCGGAACAACTTATTACAGTTTAGATGGTTCTGACCCACGATTTGGCGGCATAGAATATACATCCCCATTATTTTTACGTTATGGTGAATATCAGATTAAAGCTGTATTTATCAATGATTTCGGGCTTGCCAGTGAAGTAGTAGAAGCAAACTATACAATAGAAGGTACACAACCCCAGCAGCCACAAATTATGCCAGAAAGCGGACAATTTAATCTGCCACAGATGATTTCCGTTGATGTTCCGGAAGGATGTACTGTTTATTATACAGTAGATGGCTCTACGCCGGACGAAAAAAGTTATATTTATGGTGAACCGATACCTATGAAGGAAGGAGTTTCCAACTACCGTTTTATTGCACTAAGCGCAGACGGTGTCTACAGTGAAGTAGTGGCAAGAAGTTACCAGCTTGTAGTGGAAACAAAATATAATGCCGTAGAGTCTGTTTACAGATTAAAACATCGTTTGGTTGAAAAAGGAATTATTCTTGATTCCGAAGGAAATCTGGAAAATATGCCTGGCAAAAATATATATGTATATAATTCCATTCAAATTGTAGAAAATAAGATTTTTCATATTATTTATGAATATTATCAAGAGGGAAATAATTCCCGTAACATGACTGGTAAAATATACGGAGTTGACGTTTCCAATGGATATGTTTACCGCATTATAAAAGATGAAAATGGGGTAGAAACTTTGGATCCGATATAATATTACGATATTCTTGTTGATTTTTTTTATCAAAACCGCTAATATAGATAAGAAAATGCTTTAACGTACTAAAGTTAAATGAGGAGGCAATTATGTATAAAATTTTAAAGGCTGAAGAATTGACTACCAATATCTTTTTGATGGTAGTAGAAGCGAAACGTCTGGCAAAACATTGTCTGCCTGGACAGTTTTTGATTGTTCGTACAAATGAAGATAGTGAACGTATCCCGCTTACTATTTGTGATTATGACCGCGAGAATGGTACTGTTACAATCGTATTCCAGATTGTTGGTGGAAGTACTGTTGAAATGTCAAAATTAAAAGCCGGAGATTCTTTCCACGATGTAGTCGGCCCTTTAGGTTGTGCATCTGAACTTTGTGAAAAGACCAAAGAAGAATTGGATGCTATGAACATCTTATTTGTTGCTGGTGGTGTTGGTACCGCTCCTGTATATCCTCAGGTTAAGTATTTACACGAAATGGGCGTTAAGGCAGATGTTATTGTAGGATCTAAGACAAAAGATCTTTTAATTCTTGAAAAAGAAATGGAAGCGGTAGCTGGTAATCTTTATGTAACAACTGATGACGGTTCTTACGGAAGAAGCGGTATGGTTACAAAAACAATCGAAGACCTTGTAAAAGAAGAAGGTAAGAAATATGACCTTTGTGTTGCAATTGGTCCGATGATTATGATGAAATTTGTATGTAAAATGACAGAAACATTAAATATTCCTACTATTGTCAGTTTGAATCCGATTATGGTTGATGGTACAGGTATGTGTGGTGCTTGCCGTGTAACAGTTGGTGATGAAATTAAATTTGCTTGTGTAGATGGTCCTGAATTTGATGGGCATAAAGTAGATTTTGATGAAGCGATGAAACGCCAGCAGTTATATAAAACAGAAGAAGGCAGAGCGTTCTTAAAAGCAAAAGAAGGCGACACACATCACGGCGGATGTGGAAATTGTAACTAAACCAGAATACTATGTTTTTCTGGAGAAAAAGCTCTGCTTTTTCCGGTAACATTAATACATAAATTTGAGAGGAAAATAAAATGGACGTTTTAAAGAAAGTTCCTGTTCGTGAGCAGGATGCAAAAGAAAGAGCAGCCAATTTTGAAGAGGTTTGTCTTGGATATAATTTAGAAGAAGCAAAAGAAGAAGCCAGCAGATGTATCAACTGTAAAAATGCGCAGTGTGTAAAAGGATGCCCTGTATCCATTAACATTCCTGGTTTTATTGAAAAAGTAAAAGAAGGCGAAATTGAAGAAGCATACCAGATTATTTCTGAATCCAGTGCACTTCCAGCTATCTGTGGCCGTGTATGTCCTCAGGAAAGCCAGTGTGAAGGTAAATGTATCCGTGGAATTAAGGGAGAACCTATCTCCATTGGTAAATTAGAGCGTTTCGTTGCTGATTGGGCAAGTGAAAATAATATCAAACCAGTTGTAAATGCAGAAAAGAAAAATAAAAAGGTTGCTGTAATCGGTTCTGGTCCTTCTGGACTTACCTGCGCAGGCGATCTTGCAAAGATGGGTTATGATGTAACAATTTTTGAAGCATTACACGAAGCTGGCGGTGTTTTAGTATACGGTATTCCTGAATTCCGTCTTCCAAAGACAAAAGTTGTTGCAAAAGAAATCGAAAATGTCAAAGCATTAGGTGTTAAGATTGAAACCAATGTAGTAGTTGGTAAAGCTATTACAATTGATGAATTATTAGAAGATGAAGGCTTTAGTGCAGTATTTATCGGTTCTGGTGCCGGTCTTCCTAAATTCATGGGTATTCCTGGAGAAACTGCAAATGGTGTATTTTCTGCAAATGAATACTTAACTAGAAGCAATTTAATGAAAGCATTTGACGAGAACAGCACAACTCCTATTATGAGAGGCAAGAAAGTAGCTGTTGTAGGTGGTGGTAATGTAGCAATGGATGCTGCAAGAACAGCACTTCGTCTTGGTAGTGAAGTACATATTGTATACCGTCGTAGTGAAGAAGAACTTCCTGCACGAGTAGAAGAAGTACATCATGCAAAAGAAGAAGGTATTATCTTTGATCTGTTAACCAATCCTGTTGAGATCTTAAAAGATGAAAACGGCTGGGTTAGTGGAATTAAATGTATTCGTATGGAACTTGGTGAACCTGATGCTTCTGGAAGAAGACGTCCAGTGGAAGTGGCTGGCAGCGAATTCGTGATTGATGTTGATACTGTCATTATGTCACTGGGAACATCACCAAATCCATTAATCTCATCTACTACAAAAGGACTTGAGATTAACGGACGTAAATGTATCATTGCTTCTGAAGAAACAGGTGCAACTTCAAAAGAAGGTGTATATGCCGGCGGTGATGCGGTTACTGGTGCAGCAACTGTTATTCTGGCTATGGGAGCTGGTAAAGCTGCTGCAAAAGGAATTGATGAATATTTATCTAAATAATTGTAGTATTATTAACGTAATATAAAGTTGAAAAATGAAAATGGATTCCCAAACATTTGGGAATCCATTTTGCAAAAGAGGAGAAAAATATGCCTTGGTGTCCAAAATGTAAAAACGAATATAAGGAAGGTTATACCGTATGTGCTGACTGCGGATCTCAGTTAGTGGAATCTTTAGAGGAAGGACCGGTTGCTGTTTATTTTGGCGCAGAAAATGAATTACAAGAAATGTGTAATTTTATGCGTGCAAATGGAATTAGTGAAACACAAATCGTGTATGATAAAAAAGAAGGTACTTATGAACTTTTAGTAGAAAGAAAAAAAGCAGTAGAAGCGCAGAAACAATTGCGCGTATATCTTTCTAAAATTGCTGCTCCTAAAAAATTAGCTGAGATGCAGCAGATGGCTGAGGAAACGGAAGCGGCACAGACTTTGGAAGAAGAAAAAGAAGAATACAAAGGTCCATATCAGGAAGCAGATAAAAAGGCTGAGGAATATAAATCCGGTGCGGATACGCTTTTGATTGTTGGTGCTGCCGGTATTATTGCTCTGGTTTTGCTGAATCTTGGTATCATCCCCATTTCCCTTACCGGCTTTACAAAAGCATTGATTACTGGTGTAATGGGAGTTATGTTTGTAATCTTTATAATCACAGGAATTACATCACGCAAATCTTATAAGACTTTAAAGGATCAGGCAGATACTGAAAAGGATCAGAAATCTGAAATTCAGACCTACTTAAAAGAAAATATCCAGTTAGACAGTTTTGATGCAGATCTGATTGATGACGAACCGGCTATGGAGATTTTATATTTCCGCCGTATTGAAAAAATGAAGGAAATGATCCGTAGTACATATCCTGGGCTTGATATTGCTTTTATGGATTATATTATTGAGGAAACCTATCCGGAGATATTTGAATCATGAAGATTACTATTATTGCCGTAGGTAAGATCAAGGAGAAATTTTACAGGGATGCCATTAGCGAATATGAGAAACGCCTCTCTAAATACTGTAAATTATCTATTTTAGAAGTGGCCGATGAAAAAACACCTGATCAGGCCTCTGAAACAGTCAACCAGCAGATATTGGAAAAAGAAGGCGAGCGTATTAAAAATCTGATTCCAAAGGATTCCTATGTGATACCACTAGCTATTGAAGGAAAAAAATACGATTCAATTGGTTTTGCAAAGATGATTCAGAAAAATACTGTTTCCGGTGTGAGTCATATTACCTTTATTATCGGTGGATCTCTTGGGATTATGGAAGATATTAAGAAATCGTCTCCTCAGATGATTAGTTTCTCCGAGATGACTTTCCCGCACCAATTGATGCGTGTAATCCTTATGGAACAGATTTATCGCGCTTTCCGCATTAACAATGGCGAACCCTATCATAAATAAATGACATATTTTATACCATCCTTTCATATGATTAGGTATGAAAAAGAATGAAAACGGATTGTTTGAAAAACTGCAATTACCAAAAGATATTACCCGTGGTGCATTTATTTTAACAGCTATTGGGAACGAAGAACTATATATTGAAAACTACAAAGGGATTCTGGAATATACTGGAAATTGTATCCGTATTCAAGGAAAAAATACATATATCCTGATAGAAGGTCGGAACTTAAAGATTGATCATTACACCGAAGAGGATATGCTGATTAAAGGCCGTATTTTATCCATACAATATCCTTCTTAAACCAGGAGGTTTTCATGCTTGCGTTTCTTCGCTATTTAAGAGGTTATCTAAAACTGCATATTTCCGGCTATTCGCCGGAACGCTTTATGAATTTATGTCGTTTAAATGGTATTATATTATGGGATATCGTACCAACAGAAGAGTATTACATCTGTAAAATAGCCCGTTCTGATTACCCCAATATAGATTCTTTTTTAGAAAAAACAAAAGTGAAGGCAGAAATCCGACAGGAATACGGACTGCCTTTTTTTATGCGCAAAAATAGAAAACGAAAAATCTTTTTTGCAGGTGTGATTGTCTCTTTTTTATTCATCTATGGAATGTCATTTTTTATCTGGTCCTTTACATTTACAGGAAATCAAATGATTCATGATGATATTCTGCTTCGATTTGTGAATTCTTTAGGGGTAAATTACGGAACCTATAAACAGAATATTGATATTCCCATGTTGGAAGAAGAAATACGTGAATATTTTGATGGTATCAGCTGGGTTTCTGTGAAAATCAGCGGTACAGGACTGATTGTGTCGGTTAAAGAAAATGAGATATTAGCAAAGGAAGTAACCAAGGAAACGCCAATAAGTGATGATCTGATCAGCGGCACAAAAGGAACAATCGTTAAAATGATTACGCGGAAAGGGGTACCTCTTGTAAAAGTTGGTGATGAAGTGGATGTGGGAACAGTTTTGGTTGAGGGGAAGGTTCCTATATTTGATAATGATGGTAATATCCTTTCTTATGATTATACGGATGCAGATGCTGATGTGACGATAAGAACGGAATATCCCATTCACAGAAAAGTAAGCCGTTATTACAGGCACAAGAACTTTACCGGAAATGAATATACCATTCCGTATGTCCGTTTTGGGCAGCATTATTTTACTTTTATTTATAAGAAAAACCCATATAGTTTATATGATGTCATTGTAAAAGAAGATACCCATCCTTTGTTTACAGAATTTTCCATCCCTGTTTTCTGGGGGAGCAGAAGGTACTGTGAATACGTAGAAATTGAGGATTTATATGGAGAAGAAGAAGGAACGATATTATTAAAACAATTTTTAGAGCAAACTATGAAAGAATTAAATGAAAAAGGGGTACAAATTATAGAAAATAATGTTAAAATAGAATCTGATAGTCAATATTTAAAACTAACAGGATCTTTAGTAATCGATATCCTGCAAAAGGATCATTAACCCCGGCTTGGAGAGTATTACATGAGCGAACTGATAACGGAACGTATTGAGATTCCTATGGAACACTGTCTCAATATTTTTGGCCAGTGTGATAAATATATTAAAAAGATTGAACGGGCGTTTGCGGTTGATATTTTTAACCGGGATGACTGTGTGATGATAAGAGGCAGTGCAGGGAATGCTTCTTTGGTAAAAACAATCTTACAAACCTTGAAAACACTTTCAGAAAGAGGGAATACCATATTGGAACAAGATGTAGATTATGCAATTGCAATGGGGATGGAAGAACAGGAAGATGCCCTTTTAGAAATGGATAAAGAAGTGATCTGTCATACGGTAAATGGCAAACCTCTTAAGCCTAAAACATTAGGTCAAAAAGAATATGTGGATGCCATTGATGATAATATGATTGTGTTCGGTATGGGACCGGCGGGAACAGGTAAAACCTATCTTGCCATGGCAAAAGCCATTACCGCTTTTAAAAACAATGAAGTAGAACGTATTATTTTAACGCGTCCTGCAATTGAAGCAGGGGAAAAACTGGGATTTTTACCAGGAGATCTTCAAAGTAAAGTAGATCCTTACCTCCGTCCATTATATGATGCTTTGTATCAAATTATGGGTGCTGAAAGTTTTTTGAAGAATATGGAAAAAGGACTGATTGAAGTAGCACCACTTGCGTATATGCGCGGCCGCACATTGGATAACGCTTATATTATATTGGACGAAGCACAGAATACAACACCGGCACAGATGAAAATGTTTTTAACACGTATTGGATTTGGTTCTAAAGTAATCGTAACCGGGGATGAATCACAAAAGGATTTACCAGTGGGGGCACGCTCGGGATTGGATGTTGCCTGTCGTGTACTGCGTAATGTGGAAGGAATTGCGTTCTGCCATTTGACCAGTAAAGACGTAGTACGTCATCCTTTAGTACAGAAGATTGTAAAAGCATATGAAGTCTACGAGGCAAAAGAACAGGCAAGAGAACAGGGAAAGGAAAAAGCCCGTTCCAAGCATAAGCCACGTAACCAACGATAGATGAGAAAGAGGAATCTCTTATGAAGATACAGCTATATTTGGAGAACGAAACAGATACAACCTTTGATTTTCCGATAGAAGAAATAGCCATTTCGGTAATTGATAAGGTTTTAGAAGTAGAACAGTGTCCATATAATGTAGAAGTCAATGTACTGCTTACGGATAATGAAGGGATTCAGGAATATAACCGTCAGATGAGAGATATTGATGCTCCAACAGATGTTTTATCATTTCCCAATCTTGATTTTACAGAACCGTCCTTATTTGCTATGGAACCGGGAACAGAAGCCGACTATACCAATCCGGAAACAGGATATATCATATTTGGTGATATCATCTTAAGTGTGGACAAGATTATCAGTCAGGCTAAGGAGTATGGACATAGTCAGAAAAGAGAATATGCTTTCCTGATTGCTCATAGTATGTACCATTTATGCGGATATGATCACATGACGGAAGAAGAGGCTGCTCTTATGGAAAGCAGACAGGAACATATTCTTTCGCTTTTACAGATTAGAAGAGATTCTGATGGAAAGGTATAAATTACAAATGAATGCAAAAATATCAATCAGCAGCATTATGAAGATTGTGAATATTTTATTTTTGATTGTACTAGAGAATTTTGTATTAGATTGTGGGATGGGATTCTTAGGTACGTCATTTCTTTTGATGGCTGTTTTCTATACAATATTATTTGGAGGTCTGCAGCAAGGAATCTCTAAAATGGTAAGTATTCGTAACAGCAAAGGTTTAAACAGTAATGCCAGCCGCATCTTAAAGCCGGCACTAATTTATGTAATTGTTGTAGGAACAACGCTGTTTTTATTTAGTTTTTTTGCGGCAGATGCATTTTGCGTGAAATTTTGGAGAACTTCATTTCCCGCATCTATCATACAGGTCATGTTTTTGATTTTATTAGTGAATGGAATTATTGATGTAATCTGCGGCTATCAGAATGGCAATAATAATGCAGTTATTTTAAATATTGCCAATCTGCTTAGAATGATTCTTCCGATTCCTGTTGTACTTTTCATGCTGCCTTCTTTTACCCGGTATGGGGAAAAAGTAGCAGCATTATTACAGAATACTTCTGCAACAAGTGCTTATATGGCACTTGCGATTGCATGTGTATATTTACTTACCTCCGTTATCGTACTGTTGGTAGTATTGTTGTTGTGCATAAGAATGCGCATGCCAAGACAAGATGGAAGAAATATGCGTACCATGGATTCTAAAAAAATGATGTATGGAGGGATTTTTTCTTCTTCTTTTAAAATATCCATCCATCAATTATTCCCCCTGTTGTCGATTGCAACAGTATTTTTAATCTATCTGCATATAGCGGGTAAATATAATGTTACAGTTGAAAATGTTTTTATTAACAGTGGTATTTTATTTGCTAAAATTTTATTATCAGCAGCATTGATTCTTTCTATTTTTTCAGAATACATCACAAAGGAAAAATACCGTCTTCATATGGATTATCGGAAGCAAGACCCTAAAACGGCTTTGATTCGTTCGCAGTATATGATTAAAAACAGTTTTTTCATGTTATTGCCTCCATCCATTATTTTAACTTTTTTAGCAGATCCAATTGTTAAGGTGTTTTTCTCCGGACAATACAATTATTCTGCACAGGTATTACAGGCTGGCGGATTCTTAGTATTGTTTGCGGGTGTAACTCATGCGCTTAATGCAATCATGAAAGCGTCTGATATGGATCTTTCTGCATTAGGGATTCAAGCGCTTTCTTTTGTGGTACAGATTCTGTTTTTGATTTTATCCTTGAATCAGTCAGGTGCTGCATGTATGAATATCATATATTCATTTTATGTATATTTTGCTATTCAGGTTGTACTCAATTTCATGATTTTATATAGGAGCATACGTTTTGACTTGATGGATATTTTGATGAAATTAGGCAAATATGGAGCCGCCTCCATTGTCATGATGGTTCTGTTCATTATCCTGGATAAATTTGTGATGATGAATGTTTTCCTAATTATCTTAAGTATCTTCCTTGGATATTTATTATATTACTTAACATTAATTGCGTTAAAAGCAATCAATAAAAAGGATGAGATGGCATTAAAAAGGACCTTAAATTATTATCCTGTTGCATTTTTACGAAGCCGTCTTCGTCTATAATTACGAATATTTTTACAAAAAACTACTGATACTATTCAAAAAGGGGAGTTTGTATGAGATTTTTGAAAAGTATCAGTTTGTTTTGTTTTGTCCTTTTTCTTGTGTTGGCAGGAACATATTTTCTTTTTACCTATAGAACCCAAAATTTTGAAAACGACCATGATTCCAGGCAAACAACAGAAGAACAGGGAACGGATGAATTGGATTTAACAGTTGTTACCAAACAGAATGTAACTACCTGTGATACCATCTATGAAGTGGAAAGTTATATAGGGAATGTATATGAACATTCTATAGAAAGCCTTCCTTTTTCTTTTACAGGACTTACCAGAGAAGAATTAATGGAAGAAATTAAACGTTACGAATTAAGTCCCAGCTTTGAAGATAAGAAAAAAGGTTTTTTATCCATAGAGCTGCTTTCTTTTCATCCTGAGCGGATTACAGTTAAAAAAGTATATGCGCAGGAAGAAGAAAAAATTATTTATTATTTAAAAGCAGTGGATCATGAGTTATTAGTGTATCGTTCTGATAATTTGGATGAAGTATTTATGCCTACAGATCTGACATTAGATATGCTTCCCTGGGATGTTCAGCAACAGATTATTGCAACCAAATGTTTTAATGATATTGGAGAAGTGTATGCGTTTTTAGAATCGTATACCAGTTAATTCAAAAAGGATATGCCTATGAAAAGAATACTGATTATCGGAGCTGGTGCTTCCGGAATGATAGCAGCACTGAGCGCTGCAAATAATGGAAATCAGGTTACCATTTATGAAAAAACAGACCGTGTTGGAAAAAAAATTCTGGCAACTGGTAATGGTAAATGCAATTTAACTAATTTGAATATGGGTACAGAATTTTATTATACAGAGGATGAAGAGAAGCTGGCGCGTTGCTTGGCCCGGTTTTCTGTGCAGGATACGCTTGCTTTTTTTGAAAGTATTGGTCTTATGACACGTGAGCGGGATGGCTACGTATATCCCTATTGCGAACAAGCTGCCGTGGTTTTAGACGTACTTCGTATGGCATTAGATCAGAAAAAAATACGAGTCAAAACCTCTGTTGAGAATATTTCTCTTCAAGCAGATAAAAAGCATGGTTTTCAGGTAGAATCAAACATAGGAAAAGATCATTTTGATACTGTAATTTTAGCCTGTGGCAGTAAGGCAGGTATCAAAAATGCTGTAACGGATGGATATGACCTTGCCAAAGGTTTTGGGCATAAGATCCAAAAATTATACCCGGCTCTGGTTCAGGTAAAATGCAGAGAGAAATTCTTTTCTATGATTGCCGGCGTACGCGTCAAAGCCAGTCTTACTCTTTATGTGGATGAAAAGGAAATAGCAGAAGAACTGGGGGAAATACAATTAACGGATTATGGTATATCCGGAATCCCTGTTTTTCAAATCAGTCGTCTAATTGCCGGCTATTTAGATCAAAAGAAAAATGTGTCCGTGCAGCTCGACTTTTTACCACATATGTCAGATACAGAATGGACTAGTTTTTATACCAAACGTCTGATTCAATATAAAAACAAAACTGCTGAAGAATTTCTTCTTGGCATGTTACATAAAAAAGTGTCGCTCATGTTGTTAAAGGAATATGGTTTAAAGCCCACAGATATTGTGAGTGGGTCTGTAAAAAATACATTGGTACAGATATGTAAAGCAATGAAAGCGTTTAAAGTAACACCACAAAGTGTCAATTCTTTTGAACAAGCACAAGTATGCCGCGGCGGCGTGGCTTTTCATGAATTAGATGATTCTATGCAGTCCATTTATCAAAAGAATCTCTACATCTGTGGAGAAATGGTGGATATTGATGGCAAATGCGGTGGTTATAATTTACAATGGGCATGGACTTCCGGCTATATTGCAGGAAGTAATGCTGCTAACTCTTAGAAAGGGCATCATAAATGCTTCAGATTAATCAAATTAAAATTCCTGTGGAAGAAATTACGTCTGTAAAAGATGGCTGCGTAAAAAACAAACAGGAAATAGTAAGTGAACTGGCATGTATTAAGAAAAAAATCTGTAAACAGTTTCGACTTTCGCCAGATAATATAATAGAACTCCAAATATTGAAAAAATCTTTGGATGCCAGGAAAAAACCACAGTTATTCTGGGTGTATTCCGTATGCTGCAAATTTAAAAATGCTTCTTTGGCTGAAAAACTGCTTAAAAAACACAAGACATCGGATATGATTCCTTATAAAGAACAGTCTTATGAATTTGCCATAAGCGGCACACAGAAGATGAAACAGCCGCCCGTTATTATCGGAATGGGGCCTGCCGGACTTTTTGCAGGATACATATTAGCAAAAGCAGGATATCGTCCTATTATCTATGAACGTGGTAAAAGGGTGGAAGAGCGTACTCAGGATGTGGAAGAATTCTGGAGAACTGGTAAACTATTTCTCCATTCTAATGTACAGTTTGGAGAAGGCGGTGCTGGGACCTTCTCAGATGGCAAATTAAATACATTGATTAAAGATAAAACCGGCAGAAATAAAGAAGTGCTTCGTATTTTTGTAGAAAATGGAGCCCCGGAACATATTTTATATGACAGCAAGCCTCATATTGGAACCGATGTATTATCAAGAACCGTTGCCAATATGCGTGATAAAATGCTTGCATGGGGCGCTGAGATACATTATGAAAGTACGGTTACTGATTTTATCATTCAGAGCAACGCTTTGACCGGACTAGTCATAAATAATACTGAGAAAATCCCGGTAGAAAGCGTGATTCTGGCTATCGGCCATAGTGCCAGAGATACTTTTGAAATCTTGTATAGACATCATGTTCCTATGGAAGCAAAAGATTTTGCGGTGGGAATGCGTGTGCAGCATCCTCAATCATTAGTTGATTATTCTCAGTATGGAAGAAATAACATGGATCATAAGCTTCCGACAGCAGCTTATAAACTAGCTGACAAGACATCAGTCAATAGAGGTGTTTATTCATTCTGTATGTGCCCTGGGGGCTATGTCGTAAATGCCTCCAGTGAAGAGGGCAGACTCGCTGTAAATGGTATGAGTTATAGTGGTCGAAACAGTGGTGTGGCTAATAGTGCCATTATTGTATCCGTGACAAAAGAGGATTTTGGAAGTGACCATCCTTTAGCGGGTGTACAATTCCAAAGAGAATTAGAAGAAAAAGCATTTCGGTTGGGAAAAGGTAGTATTCCAGTCCAGTATTACCATGATTTTACCGGTATAAGTGGAAAACAAGAATTCATTCATAAGCCATTTGAACCTTGTATCAAAGGCGGATATGCCTTTAGCGACCTGCGTTCATTATTTTCTACTTCCATTCATACCGCTTTTATAGAAGGCATGACAAGATTTGGAAGGGTAATACCGGGCTTTGATGATGATTTTTGTATATTAGCCGGCATCGAAAGCCGTACCTCTTCTCCGGTTCGAATTACCCGTGACAATGCTTGTGAATCTGCAATTAAAGGTCTTTATCCTTGTGGGGAAGGTGCTGGTTATGCCGGAGGGATTACATCAGCTGCAATGGATGGACTTGCCATTGCAGAAGCAATTGCGAAAAAATACTGTATATAGTATAATAAAGCGTTATGAATACATTTTGTGGAGGCTATTGTGGAAAAATTACGTGAAGGAATCAAAGACAAACAGAGAATCGTTATTAAGATCGGTTCCTCTTCTTTACAGCATAAAGAAACCGGTGACTTAGACTATACCAAACTGGATGTTTTATGCAGGGAATTATGTAATATCCGTAATCAGGGTAAGGATGTCATCTTAGTCAGCAGTGGTGCCATCGCGGTGGGTAAAAAAGCTGTTGGAGCCCATGCCCAGAGCAAAAACGGTAAACATATGGGCTTTAAACAAGCATGTGCTGCTATTGGACAGGCGAGACTCATGATGACCTATCAGAAAATCTTTGCAGAATACAATCAGATTGCCGCTCAGATTCTGATGACTAAAAATACAATTGTAGATGATGTAAACAGAGAAAATGCCTACAACACTTTTACCGAACTTTTAAATTTAGGCGTTATTCCGATTGTAAATGAAAACGATACCGTTTCCACATATGAGATTCGTGTTGGAGAAGATGATATTTTGATCGGTGATAATGATACTTTATCAGCCATTGTGGCTTCTTTGGTAAATGCTGATCTCCTGATTCTTTTATCCGACATCGATGGTTTATATTCGGATGATCCTCGTGTAAATAAAGATGCCAAATTCATTGAAGAAGTCGATGTGCTTACAGATGAATACATGAATATGGGAAAAGCCAGTACAGGAAGCAATGTAGGCACTGGTGGTATGAATACTAAAATGAATGCAGCTAAGATTTCAACCAGTTGTGGTGCAGATATGATTATTGCAAACAGCAGTGATATCCGTATTATCCATAGACTTATGGACGGGCGCAATCTGGGAACCTGGTTCAAAGCAAATAAGGATGAGTCCTTTGATGTTATTGATTTTATCCAAAATATGCATTCCTAAAAGGAGTTTATTTTATGTCTAATAAGAATATTCAGGATATGAACATGCAGGAAACCATTGACAGAATCAATGCCCTGTATCACAAATCTCAAAATGAAGGTTTAACAGAAGAAGAAAAAGAAGAACAGAAAGAACTGCGGCAAAAATATATTTTAAATGTAAGACGTAATTTACGCGGACAGTTGAATAATATCGATATTCAGAATGAAGATGGTTCGGTTACTAACCTTGGAGAAAAATATGGAAACAAAAAACTCCATTAGGAAACAGATTTTAAGCCTTCGCAATGCCATGCCTCTTGACGAATGTGCAAAAAAAAGTATGGATATTATGCAGAATGTATTATCCCTTTCACAAATACAGACTGCCAGATATATCCTATGCTATGCAAGTTATAAAAGCGAAGTCATGACTGGGGAATTAATGGAAGAACTGTTTAAAATGGAAAAACAAATATATCTTCCAAAGGTAGCTGGTGAGGAGATGGAGTTTTACCATATCAAAAGCCTTGCAGATTTAGCGGAAGGATATAAAGGAATCCCGGAACCTTCTGTAAATTGCGCTGGTATTTTTACAAAAAAGATTTGGGAAGAAAACACGGCGCATACTGTAATGTTTCTTCCGGGGGCAGCATTCAGTGAAACGGGTGCCCGTATAGGATATGGAAAGGGTTATTACGACCGTTATCTGATGCGGATTACATGCAAAGAAAGAATTGCTCTTTGTTATGAAATGCAGATGGTAGAAACGATTCCAGCAGATGAGCATGATATTCCGGTAACGACAATTGTAACAGAAGAAAAAATACGACACATTATAAAAGCAAATGAGTGTAAACATTATTTTATATAAATGAAATGAGGAAATAAATGGAATTTAAAAATGCACCAAAAGCTGTCAACGAAGAAGAAGGCAGAAGACAGCAGGAATATTTAAATAAATTAAAAGAATTAATTGCAGCGCAGATAGAAGAAAAAGGCAAAAAGCCTACTTGTTGTGTAACCACCTTTGGTTGTCAGATGAATGCCAAAGACAGCGAAAAACTGGTTGGTATTTTAGAAGAAGCAGGGTATGAGATTGTAGAGTCAGAAGATGCTGATTTTGTCATCTATAACACCTGTACGGTACGCGATAATGCTAACCAGCGTGTATATGGCCGTTTGGGTCAGTTGCAGCACTATAAAAAGAAAAATCCAGCAATGAAAATTGCTTTATGCGGATGTATGATGCAGGAGCCAACTGTCATTGAGAAGTTAAAGAAAAGCTATCGTCAGGTAGATCTTGTTTTTGGAACACATAATATTTTCTGTTTTGCAGAATTATTATACCGCACGCTGACCAATAAAAGCGGCGAAATGATTGTAGATATATGGGAAAGTACGGATAAGATTGTGGAATCCCTTCCGACGGACCGAAAATATAAATTCAAATCCGGTGTTAATATCATGTTTGGATGTAATAATTTCTGTAGTTACTGCATTGTTCCCTATGTAAGAGGACGGGAAAGAAGCCGTGAGGTGGCGGAAATTTTAAATGAGATCAGAGCACTGGCAGCGGATGGCGTAAAGGAAGTTATGCTTCTTGGCCAGAATGTAAATTCCTATGGCAAGAACTTAGAAAATCCAGTTTCCTTTGCAGCACTATTACAGGAAGTAGAAAAAATTGACGGCATTGAACGAATCCGTTTTATGACATCCCATCCAAAGGATTTATCAGATGAATTGATTGAGGTAATGAAAAACTCCAAAAAGATCTGCCGTCATTTACATTTACCATTACAGTCTGGTTCGACCAGAATATTAGAAAAAATGAACCGCCGTTACACAAAAGAATCCTACCTTGCATTGGTTGAAAAACTGCGCAGTGAGATTCCTGATTTGGCATTGACAACGGATATTATCGTTGGTTTTCCAGGTGAAACAAAAGAAGACGTGGATGAGACCATTGATGTGGTACGCAAAGCTCAGTATAATAATGCATTTACGTTTATCTATTCGAAACGTACCGGAACACCGGCCGCAACCATGGATAACCAAGTACCGGAAGAAGAAGCACAGGCACAGTTTAACCGTGTACTGGAAGCCGTTCAGCAGACAGCTGCTGCTCAGGCTGGAACATTAACAGGACAAATTCATACAGTTTTAGTAGAAGAACAAAATGAGCATGATACCAGTCTGGTTACTGGCAGATTATCCAATAATGCACTTGTGCATTTCAAAGGAGATGCTTCTTTAATCGGGCAGATTGTAACTGTAAGATTAACAGAAGCAAAAGGCTTTTATTATTTTGGAGAGCCTGTTTAATTACAAGGAAAGAGGATTAAGTCATGGCAGAAATGACACCCATGATGCAGCAATATATTGCAACAAAAGAACAGTATAAGGATTGTATCTTATTTTACCGTTTAGGAGATTTCTATGAAATGTTTTTTGAAGATGCCATTGTGGTATCCAAAGAACTGGAAATAACTTTAACCGGTAAAAGCTGCGGTTTGGAAGAACGTGCCCCTATGTGTGGCGTTCCCTATCATTCCGTGGAAGGGTATTTGAATAAATTAATCTCCAAAGGTTATAAAGTTGCTATCTGTGAACAGGTAGAAGATCCTAAACTAACAAAAGGACTTGTTAAAAGAGAAGTCACCCGCATTGTTACCCCGGGTACAAATCAAAATACTCAGGCATTTGAAGATAATAAAAACAATTATCTGATGTGTATTGCTTATTTTGATGAAGTGATTGGTATTTCTATTGTGGATATCACAACTGGTGATTATTATCTGACAGAAGTAGCGGATAAGAATCAGTTATTAGATGAGATTGTAAAATACAATCCTGCAGAAATCATCTGCAATGATGCTTTTTTAGTAAGCGGAGTACAGATTGAAGAATTGAAAAATCGTTTAGGAATTTGTATTTTTCCATTGGATCCTCATTTCTTTGATGAGGACCAGTGCAAGAAGGTATTGCTTAAGCATTTTCATGTACTTTCTTTACAGGGAATTGGAATTGAGGAATTCCCGATTGGAACAGTGGCTGCAGGTGCACTCATGCAGTATCTGTATGATACACAGAAAAATTCCCTGAGCCATTTAACTCATATTTATCCGTATTTGACAAATAAATACATGCTCCTTGACAGTGCTACAAGACGGAATTTGGAATTATGCGAAACACTTAGAGATAAGCAGAAAAAAGGCTCCCTGCTTGGTGTTTTAGATAAAACAAAGACCGCAATGGGCGGCAGACTTTTACGAAAATATATTGAACAACCTCTCATTGATAAAGAAAAGATAATCCGCCGTTTGGATGCTATTGATGATTTTTGCAAAAATCCATGTGAGCGTGATGAAATCCGTGAATATTTAAATCCGGTATATGATTTAGAACGTTTAATTGGTAAAATCAGTTTCCATACAGTTAACCCAAGAGATATGATTGCTCTTGCGGAATCCCTGAAAATGATGCCTCCGATTAAGACTGTAACAGGAGGGATGAATGCAGAAGCATTGCGTCATATATCTGAAACCATCGATGGATTAGAAGATATTTGTACTTTGATTGATGAAGCTATTACGGAAGAACCACCATTACAGTTAAAAGAAGGCGGCATTATCAAAGATGGTTATGATCCGGATATTGATATGCTTCGCAAAGCCAAAACAGAAGGCAAAACATGGCTGGCGCAGTTAGAAACAGAAGATAAGGAACGTACCGGCATCAAAAACCTGCGTATTAAATATAACAAAGTATTTGGATATTATTTTGAAGTAACAAATTCTTTTAAAGACATGGTTCCGGAGGATTATATCCGTAAACAGACATTAACCAATGCGGAACGCTATACAACACCACGATTAAAGGAATTAGAAGATACTATTTTAAACGCAGAAGATAAATTATATACATTAGAATATGATAAATTCTGCGAGATCCGCGAGCATATTGCAAGCCAGTTAGAACGCATCCAAAAAACAGCTCACGAGATCGCAAGACTGGATGTATTTGCCTCCCTTTCTCTGGTGGCAGAGCAAAACCATTATGTAAGACCTGCTCTAAATGAAAAAGGTACCATTCAGATTAAAGACGGCAGACATCCTGTAGTGGAAAAAGTGATTGAGCATGATATGTTCATTCCGAATGACACGTATCTGGATAATGGTAAAAACTGTATTTCTGTTATTACAGGTCCAAATATGGCAGGTAAATCTACATACATGAGACAGAGTGCTCTTATCGTCTTAATGGCACAGATTGGTTCATTTGTTCCTGCGGCCAAGGCAAGTATTGGTATCGTAGACCGCATTTTTACAAGAGTCGGTGCATCGGATGACCTTGCCAGTGGACAAAGTACTTTTATGGTAGAAATGAACGAAGTAGCAAATATTCTTCGTAATGCCACATCAAACAGTTTATTAATATTGGATGAGATTGGCCGTGGTACTTCAACCTTTGATGGGTTAAGTATTGCCTGGTCGGTAATTGAATTTATTTCCAATACCAAGATTTTAGGAGCAAAAACCCTTTTTGCCACCCATTATCACGAATTGACAGAGTTAGAAGGAAAAATAAACAATGTCAACAACTACTGTATTGCAGTCAAAGAAAAAGGAGATGATATTGTATTCCTTCGTAAGATTATCAAAGGCGGCGCAGACCGCAGTTATGGTATTCAGGTAGCGAAACTTGCCGGTGTACCCGAAATTGTGATTGATCGCGCCAAAGAAATCTTACTCGAACTATTAGACAAAGATATCCTTGAACGCGTTCAAAATATCTCCGTCCCACAAAAGAGTGATACGAAGAACAAAACCGAAGTTCCAGACGAATTAGAACTCAACCAGCTGTCGCTGTTTGACACTGTCAAGGATGAAGATGTAATTGAAGAGTTGAAAAACATCGAGATCAGCACTTTAACACCACTTGATGCACTTAATACTTTGTATCGATTACAGAATAAACTAAACAATCGTTGGAAGAGTGAGTAGATATAATTACACTATTTTGAATCGGAATATTTTGATGTAACTACTATTTTAGGACGAGAGAATATCTATTTGAGGCGGAGGATTTTGCAATCCAACCGCAGGTGCTTTGAAGCCGCCGGTACTTAGACACCGTATTTTGGTGTCTTATGTACCGTTGCGAGCTGAAAGCAGCGCAAGCGTGCCTGCATTGGATGCAAAATCCCCGCCACCAGATATCTCTATCAATCAAATAAGGAGGTCCACATGGCAAAAATACAGATACTGAGCGAAGAAACAATTGATAAGATTGCAGCCGGCGAAGTTGTTGAGCGCCCATCCAGCGTTGTGAAAGAACTCGTAGAAAATGCCATTGATGCTGGTGCCAGTGCTGTAACGGTAGAAATCAAAGAAGGCGGCATTTCTTTTATCCGTGTTACAGATAACGGTGAAGGAATCGAAAAAAGCCAGATTAAAAATGCGTTTTACCGCCATGCTACCAGTAAACTCCGCGATGCATCTGAATTGACTGCTATTGGAACTCTTGGATTTAGAGGAGAAGCACTTTCCAGTATTGCAGCGGTATCCCAGGTCGAACTTATCACAAAAACAGAAGAGGATCTTACCGGAACGCGCTATGTGATTGAGGGAGCCGTAGAAAAAGACATTCAGGATGTGGGTGTTCCCCAAGGGACTACAATCATTGTGAAAAATCTCTTTTTTAATACACCTGTCCGTAAAAAATTTTTAAAAAGTCCTACAACAGAAGGCAGTTATATCAACGAACTCTGTGAACGCATGGCGTTATCCAAGCCGGATGTTTCATTTCAGTTTATCCAGAATGGTCAGATGAAATTCCATACTTCCGGCAATGGAGATCTAAAAGAACTGGTTTACCGGATCTATGGCAGGGAAATCGCAAAAGAAATTATTCCTGTAAATCAGAAAGGAAAAGACATTTCCATATATGGTGTGCTGGGCAAACCAACACTCTGTCGTGCTAACCGTAATTTTGAAAATTATTTTGTAAATGGAAGATATATTAAAAGCAGTCTGATTTCTAAAGCTGTAGAAGATGGTTATGCCGCCTATATGATGCAGCATAAATTCCCATTTTTTATTTTAAACATTGATGTTTCACCAGAAATGGTAGATGTTAATGTGCATCCTACAAAAATGGATGTTCGTTTCTCAAATAATGAATATTTTTATGATTATATATCCAGTACAATTAGTACTGTTTTAAAAATGCAGGAACTGATTCCACAGGTGTCTTTATCTGATGAGAAAAAAGAAACGGCAATACCTGCAGCACCAAAGGGGCCAGAACCATTTGAATCTGTTCGTATGGTAAATACCGTAAACCAGTCGGCAAATACGGTTTTTTTGGCAGAAGAAGCCGCTCCTTATCAAACAGCACCTTGTCAGGATGATTCCGAAACATCTGTTTTAAATCAGTCTCTGGCATTGCGTGAATCGGGGATTCTGCCGTCCATTATTGGAATACCAAAAGAAGATCCTTATATTAGCAATAAAAATTCTACTAATGTGATTAAGGCAGGGCAGGTTGTATATGCCAAAGCCCCGGAACAGATGTCTTTATTTGAAACTCCGTTCTTATCCAAGGAAGCGGAATCAGAATATGAAATTTTAGGACAGTTATTTGATACCTATTGGTTATTTGCTTATGGCGAAAAACTGTTGATTATGGATCAGCATGCTGCTCATGAAAAAGTAAAATATGAACGCTTGGTAAAACATTTCAAAGAAAAGACGATTGAAACACAAACACTGAATCCACCAGTTATTATTTCCATATCATCCAAAGAAAAAACAATACTGGAAGAATACTTGCAGTATTTTGAAGAATTGGGCTTTACATTAGAAGATTTTGGAAGCAATGAGATGGCAATCCGAACAGTTCCCCTTGACTTGTATGGTCAAAACGAGAGAGATATGTTTTTATCACTTTTGGACGAATTATGCAGTGATGTTCCAAAAGGAAAACAGGAATTGGTTTATGAAAAGATTGCTTCCATGTCCTGCAAAGCGGCAGTGAAAGGAAATAACCGCTTAAGCCGGGATGAAGTTAAGGAATTGATTAAGGAATTAATGACATTGGAAAATCCTTATCATTGTCCTCATGGAAGACCAACGATTATTTCCATGACAAAATATGAATTAGAAAAGAAATTCAAAAGAATTATTTAGGTAAAAAAATGGAAAACAATAAACCAACCCTAATTGTACTAACCGGGCCAACAGCAGTTGGTAAAACGGATTTGTCCATCCGTCTTGCAAAGGAAATAAATGGTGAGATCATCAGTGCAGATTCCATGCAGGTATATCGCGGCATGGATATTGGAACGGCAAAGATTACAGATGCTGAAAAGCAGGATGTTCCACATCATCTTTTAGACTGTTTTGATCCCGATGAAGTATTTAATGTGGCTATCTTTCAGGAAATGGCCAAAAACGCCATTTCTGAGATTCATTCCCGTGGGCATGTGCCTATCCTGACAGGTGGAACTGCCTTTTATATCCAGGCGCTTTTATATGGCATCGATTTTAAGGAAGAAGAACACGATGACAGTTACCGCAATTCTTTATATGCAATCGGGGCAACAGAAGAAGGCAAACAAAAACTTCATCAAATGCTTATAGACTGCGATCCGGAATACGCTAAAACTGTTCATTATAACAATATGAAACGCGTGGTAAGAGCCTTAGAATATCATCATTTTACCGGTCGGAAATTTTCTGAATACAATGAACAACAACGTCAAAGAGAAGCAGAGTATCAATTCTGTTATTTTGTATTAAACGATGAACGTACTCATTTGTATGAACGCATTAATAAACGTGTAGACATTATGATAAAAGCAGGATTGGAAAATGAAGTGCACCAGTTGTTAGAAAAAGGTTACACACCGGATTTAGTGTCCATGCAGGGGGTTGGCTATAAGGAACTTCTTTCTTATTTTGATGGAAAAGAAACCTTGGAAGAAGCCATAGAAACCATTAAGAAAAATACACGCCATTTTGCGAAACGCCAGCTTACCTGGTTCCGTAAGGAAGAGGATGTAATCTGGGTGGACAAACCTGCACTTGATTATGATGATGATAAAATTCTGAATTTTATCTATAAACATATGAAAAAAATTGGAATCGAAAAGGAAGTATAACATGAATACACTATATGAAGCATTAGGTATTGACCGGGATGTTCTGACTTTTGGAGAAGAAATTTTAACTTCGTTAAAAGAGCGTTTTGACCAGATTGATAAAAATGCAGAATATAATCAGTTAAAAGTGATAAAAGCCATGCAGGATGCCCACGTCAGTGAAGCATGTTTGCTGGGAACCACCGGCTATGGCTATAATGATGTAGGACGCGATACCTTAGAAGAAGTTTATGCTAAATTATTTGGCACAGAGGATGCATTAGTACGTCCACAGATTACCTGTGGAACCCATGCCCTTGCACTGGCTCTCATGAGCAATCTGCGACCTGGAGATGAACTGCTTTCCCCTGTTGGCAAACCCTATGACACATTGGAAGAGGTCATCGGTATCCGGGAAAGTAAAGGTTCCCTAAAGGAATACGGGATCAGCTACCGTCAGGTAGATTTACTTCCAGATGACGAATTTGATTACGACGGTATCCGCGCTGCCATTAACGAAAAAACAAAACTGGTTACAATCCAGCGTTCGAAAGGATATCAGCCGCGCAAAACTTTATCTGTAGATCGTATCGGTAAATTAATTTCCTTTATCAAAGGAATCAAACCAGATGTAATCTGTATGGTGGATAACTGTTATGGTGAATTTGTAGAAACCATAGAACCAACAGATGTTGGCGCAGACATGATTGTTGGTTCTTTAATTAAAAATCCAGGAGGAGGACTGGCTCCTATTGGTGGCTATATTGCCGGCAAAAGAGAGTGTGTAGAAAATGCGGCTTACCGCTTAACATCCCCTGGCCTTGGAAAAGAAGTTGGTGCTTCTTTAGGTATTTTAAAAGACTTTTATCAAGGACTCTTTTTAGCACCTATTGTTACAGCCTCTGCATTAAAAGGTGCTGTGTTCGCAGCAGCATGTTTGGAAAAATTAGGATTTGCAGTTGTTCCAAACAGCACAGAAAGCCGTCACGATATTATCCAGGCAGTTACTTTCGGAACCCCTGAGGGTGTTATCGCCTTTTGTCAGGGAATCCAGGCGGCTGCACCTGTGGACAGTTTTGTAACTCCCGAGCCTTGGGATATGCCTGGTTATGATGCCCCCGTTATTATGGCGGCAGGTGCCTTTGTATCCGGCAGTTCCATTGAATTGAGTGCGGATGGTCCGATCAAACCTCCATATGCCGTTTATTTTCAGGGCGGACTTACTTTCCCTCATGCAAAATTTGGTATTTTAAAAGCATTACAGAGTTTAAAAGATGCAGGAGTATGTCGATTATAGTCACCTTAGTGCGAAAAAAAATAATGTGAATTGGTGTACATAAAACTCGAAATATGATAATATTCATTTGGGTATTTTTACACCAAAGACCCGTTATTTATGATGGGTATTTGACGAAAAGAGGAATACATGAAGAAGAAAAATAATTGGACATGCCTTTTACTCATTCTTACAGGAATTGTATTGGGAGGATTTATTGGCAACCTGTTTGGCAATTCATGGTTAAATTATGGACAGACCTTTGGATTAACCAATCCTGTAACTTTGGATTTAGGAATATTAGTTATTACTTTTGGCCTTACCATTAAAATTACTATTGCAAGTATCATTGGCGTAATTATTGGTATTTTAATTTACAGAGTTTTATAGGTATTCATAATGATGATATCGGAGCAGTCTGGAGAGAAGCACCGGAGATCATATGAACGAACAAACAAATACAGAATTTCCTTATGAACGATTTGAACGCGTTGGTGCCCATGCACTAACCGATGCAGAACTAATTGCCATTATTTTACGGACAGGCACGGTTGGAGAAGATGCCCTTGCTCTTGCCCATCGGATTTTGAATTTGACAAGCGGCAGAACTACCGGAATCTTAGCACTAAATTCCATACCTTTGGAAGAATTACTACAAATCAAAGGCATAGGAAAAGTAAAAGCAATCCGTTTAAAATGTGTAGCAGAGATTTGCGCACGGATGCAGACAAGAAGCAGAGAAGATTCCCTTTCTTTTCAAGATCCGGCAACGGTAGCAGGCTTGTACATGGAACGGATGCGGCACTTAGAAACCGAGCATGTATATCTTTTATTATGTGACAACAAAAATCATGTCATAAAAGAAGTCCTTTTATCAAAGGGCACGGTTAATGCCTCCGTCATATCTCCACGTGAGATATTTATTGAAGCCCTGCGCTTTCATGCTGTGCATATCGTTCTGATACACAATCATCCCAGTGGTGATCCGGCTCCCAGCAGCCAGGATATTGATATCACCCGTACTATTTTAGATGCATCTCTTTTGATACAGATTCCTTTATTGGATCATATCATTATTGGAGATAATAAATACGTGAGTTTAAAAGAAAAAGGTTACTTATAGAAAGGAGCAGCAACGTTGTCTAATAATACTTTTGGAATGGACCTTGGTACCAATAACATCAAAATCTATAATAAAGCCGAGGATAGTTTTTTTATTGAGAAAAACATGATTGCCATTGAAAACAAAAATACTTTACTGGCTTATGGAGATTCTGCTTTTGAAATGTATGAAAAAGCACCTGCAAATATCCGTACTTCCTATCCAGTATGCAATGGTGTTATTGCAGATATTAATAATATGGAGACATTGGTCAAATATTTTATTACTGACCAGTCAAAAGGAACCTTAAAGCCAAGTGATTTCTATGTGGCAGTTCCAACCGATGTTACCGAAGTAGAAAAAAGAGCCTTCTATGACCTGATCAAGGATGCAGGTGTGAAAGCACGTAAGATTATGGTAGTAGAAAAAGCTGTTGCTGATGGATTAGGACTTGGAATAGATGTTAAAAATTCCCAGGGTGTTTTAGTTGTAAACGTTGGTTACGCTACTACAGAAATCTCCATTCTATCTTTAGGCGGTATTGTATTAAGTAAATTAATCAAAGTGGGTGGTCATAAATTTGATGAAGCTATCCGCAATGCTGTGCGTAACGAATACAATCTGATTATTGGCGAAAAGAGTGCAGAGAAAATTAAAATTAATCTTTCAGAATTAGAATCTACTGAAAAAGCCGCCTTAGTATACGGACGTGACATCGTAACCGGACTTCCAATTGAAAAAATGATTCCTACGGATTTGGTCGATGACGCATTAGAAGATCATTTTATAACAATTATTGATGCAATAAAAGTTATTTTAGAGAGAACTCCACCTGAATTAGGTGCCGATATTTATCGTCATGGTATTTATCTGACCGGTGGAGCATCCCAGGTAAACCGTTTTGCCGCCATGGTACAAAAAGGAACCGGTTTAAAAGTAAATATGACAGAACAACCATTAGAAACCGTAGCACTTGGTCTTTCTAAGATTATTAAGGATGACAATTATAAATCATTAGCATACGCAATAGAAGGAATGGGTGGAAGATGAGTCCGGTTTTAAAGAGAAAAAGGGAAAAGTTCCATCTTCCAAGTAAATACCTTCTCTTTATTCTGACTGTCTTATGCATTGCCATGATGGTATTATCCTTTACCACAAACATTTTAGCCTTGCCGCTCAATTATGTAAGCAGCTTTTTGATTGTTCCTTTCGAAAAAGGTCTGACTAATGTCGGAACCTATGCCCTTGAGAAAACCGAACAATTAGAGGATCTTCGTTCTGTGTTAGAGGAAAATGAACAGTTGAAAACCCAGATCAATGAACTTACGATAGAAAATACCCGTTTGCAGCAGGAAAAATATGAACTGACTAAACTGCGGGAATTATATGACTTGGATGCTGAATATGAAGAATACACAAAAATCGGTGCCCGCATCATTTCCCGGGATGCCAGCAACTGGTATTCTTCATTTGTCATTGATAAGGGCAGTGAAGATGGTATACAGGTCAATTGTAACGTTATCGCAGGCAGCGGCCTGGTTGGAAGAGTGGTAGAAGTGGGACCAAACCATGCAAAAGTAAGTTCTATTATTTCAGATGGTGTAAATACAAGCGGTATGGTACTTGCAAGCGGTGATAATCTAATTGTTACCGGTAATCTGACCACTATGGCAGATGGTAAAATTGAATACAGCCAGCTGATGGATTCCAAAGACAAAGTAACAGTAGGGGATAAGGTTGTAACATCCAATATCTCAGATCAATATCTTCCAGGTCTATTAATTGGTTACATCAGCAGTATTGACACTGACTCCAATAACCTTACCAAATCCGGTCAATTAACACCGGTAGTTGATTTTGAACATTTAAATGAGGTATTGGTCATCATGGAATTAAAACAACAGACTAAATAAATGAACAACTGATACCTTAGCAATAAACAGGATGGTACAATGAAAAAAGCAATTTTTGCAGGCATTACTATTTTTTGCTGCTTTATTTTACAAACAACTTTATTCGCTTTGTTCAGCATTGGTGGAATCCGTCCTAATTTACTGATTATCGCAACTGCGTCACTTGGTTTTTTAGGTGGAAAAAAGACCGGTATTTATACCGGTTTTTTCAGTGGACTTTTAGTTGACTTATGTTTTCGTTCCGTTTATGGAACAAATGCACTTTTGTATATGTACATAGGTTATACATGCGGACTTTTAAAAAAGATCCTTTTCCCAAAAGATATCAAATTGCCACTACTTTTTATTGCTATAAGCGATTTGGCGTATAATGTTTTACATTACTTTTTATATTTTTTATTCCGTGGTAATTTTGATTTCTTTCATTACTGCGGACAGATTATACTTCCTGAAATTGTATATACATCCATTATGGCATGTATATTATATCCATTGATCCACTTTATTATGATCCGAATTGAGTTACCGGAGAAAAAAGGAGAGCAGTCGATTGTTTAAGCGTTTTAAAGACAATTATATTAATTCCACAAACGGCAGAATCTATATCGTTTTGATCGTTATTTTTATATTATCTGCGCTTTTAACAGCCCGCTTGTTTGTTCTCCAGATTATCAATGGAGAGGAAACATTACAGGAATTTACCTTAAAGATTCAAAAGGAACGAACGATCAACAGTTCACGTGGCAAGATATATGATTGTAACGGTATACTACTTGCCTATAATGAACTTGCCTATAACGTTACCATCGAAGATGTATATGAATCCGGTACGGAAAAAAACAGAAATATCAATGAAACCTTGTTAAAGGTCATCGATATCATTGAAAAAAACGGTGATAAGATTATCAATGATTTTCATATTGTGCTAGACGAAGACGGTGAGTTTGCCTTCACCTTAGATGGTACACAGCACAAGCGATTTTTAGCAGATATATATGGAAGATTAAAAATATCCGACTTAAAATACGAAGAAGAAACCGCCACGCCTGACATGGTAATGGAATATCTCTGCGGTTACTCCAAATATGGTATTGGTAAATCCCACGATCCTGAAAACCCACGCGATTCCTATGTAGTATTCGAAGGATACACAAAAGAAGAACAGTTAAAACTGGTAACCATTCGTTATGCCATGAGTTTAAACAGTTACCAGCAGTATATCCCAACCGTTATCGCAACAGACGTTGATGAAAAAACCGTTGCCAGTATTATGGAAAATTCCATTGAATTTACCGGAGTTTCCATTACAGAAGATAATATACGAAAATATGTGGACAGCGAATATTTTTCACAGATATTAGGATATACCGGTAAAATTTCAGAAGAAGAATATCTAAGTTTAAACGATCAGGAGATTACCGAAGAAAATGAACGTACCACCCGTAAACGTAACGATTATACATTGACCGACATGGTTGGCAAGGCTGGTATTGAGCAGACCATGGAAACTTATTTACAGGGTGTGAAAGGACATGAAACCATCTATGTAAACAACCTTGGTAAAGTAATTGAAAGCACCAATTTAGTGGATCCGGTAGCGGGTAATGATGTGCATTTGACCATTGATCATGATTTGCAGGTGGCAACCTATAATATTTTAGAGCAGAAACTTGCAGGTATTTTACTAAGTAAGATTATTAATGTAAAAAATTATGAGTTACCCGAGAATCCATCTGCCAGTCAGATTAAGATTCCGATTGATGATGTCTATTTTGCATTATTCAATAATAACATCATTGATATCCACCATTTTGATAATGACGATGCTGGTGAAAATGAAATAGCTGTTCAAGAAGCATTTGAAGAAAAGCGTGCCAAGGTATTTGAACGTTTGACAGAAGAACTTCATACCAAAAGAACGCCTTATGAAGATTTGTCAGAAGAATATCAGGTCTATCAAAGTTATATTGTATCTATGTTGACGGATGAAGGTATTATTATTTCAGATCGGATTGACAAAGAAGATAAGACCTATTTGGCATGGAAAACAGAAGAAACAATCAGTTTAGGCGAGTATCTTGATTATTGTATTGCACAAAACTGGATTGATGTAACAAAAATTGAATTACAGGCTGAATACTCTGATTCAACAGAGATTTTTTCCCAGTTAACAGAAGATATTCTGCGCTTGCTTACAAATAATACAGAATTTTCTAAAAAACTATACCGCTACATGATTGATAATAGCGATATTAACGGAAGACAAATCTGTACAATTTTATTGGAACAGAATGCGATTTCCATTACAGAAAAGGATGAGGAACGTTTTATCACAAAACAAATCTCTCCTTACAACTTTATGTTGTTTTTAATCGAAAATCTATATATAACACCGGCTCAGCTGGCTTTGGACCCATATTCAGCATCCGTTGTTATTACCAATACCCAGGGAGAAGTGCTTGCATTAGTAACGTATCCCAGTTATGACAACAACAAACTTGCCAATTCCATTGATTCTGATTATTATGCTTCTCTGCGTAATGATCTTTCCAATCCATTATGGAATTATGCGACTCAGCAGAAGACTGCACCTGGTTCTACTTTCAAAATGGTATCTGCAACAGCTGCACTATGTGAGGATGTGATAAACACACAGACTACCATCAGTTGTAAAGGACTATTTGACCGTTTTGCCAACGAACAGTACCGTTGCTGGGTTCATCCCGGAGCACATGGATCATTGACCGTATCCGGTGGTATTGAAAATTCCTGTAACTCATTCTTTTATGAAGTTGGTTATCAGTTAAGTCAGACAGAGGAAGGAACTTATGATGCGGAACTTGGTCTTGCCAAATTATCCAAATACGCAGACATGTTTGGGTTATCTGAAAAATCTGGTATTGAAATAGAAGAATCCACACCGGAAGTATCGGATGAATATCCGGTATTATCCGCTATCGGTCAGGGTACTAACAACTATACAACTGTAGGACTTGCCCGTTATGTAACAACTGTAGCAAATAATGGAACCTGTTATAATCTAACCCTGTTAGATAAAGTAACCGATTCCAATGGTAACCTAATTGTAGATTATTCACCAACAATTCGTAATACCGTTGATCTTCCATCCAGTTACTGGAATGCTATTCATTCCGGTATGCGTAAGGTTGTAGAAAAAAAATCATATTTTCAGAATTTAGGTGTTACCGTTGCTGGTAAAACCGGTACTGCCGAAGAAAACCGAAACCGTGCAAACCATGCGTTATTTGTAAGCTATGCACCATTTAATAATCCGGAAATTACAATTTCTACCCGTATTGCATTCGGTTATAGTTCTGATTATGCCGCCAACCTGACTCGTGATATTTATAAATATTACTTCGGTTTAGAGGAAGAAGATGCTATTTTAACCGGTACGGCAGTTATTCCAGATGCCGCCGCCACTACAGCAGATTAAGGAGAGTGCACTTTATGAATCAATATGTCGTTATGAAAAGTTTTCAGAATGGAATTTCCATCCATATGGATGCAGATGCTTCTTTTCCAGATGTTCTTTCTGAAATTGCAGACAAATTCACAAATGCCAGAGCCTTTTTCAAGGATATCAAGGTTGCCTTATCTTTAGAAGGCAGAATCCTGAGTACGGAAGAAGAAAAACAAATCATCCAGACAATTACGGAACATTCTGATGTGCAGATTATCTGTTTGATTGGAAAAAACGAAGAATCGGGCAAAGGTATTATCAAGGCTTTGAAACGCGTAGAAGCAGAAAAAGAAGAATATAATGGAAGATTTCACCGTGGTTCTTTAAACGCTGGACAAAGTTTGGAAACCGAAGGCAGTGTCGTGGTCATTGGAAACGTAGAAAAAGGTGCCAGCGTGATTGCATCAAAAGATGTAATTATCATTGGTTCCCTTTTGGGCGAAGTACATGCAGGTATTGCCGGTGGAGAAAACCATTTTGTATGTGCCCTGAAATTCGATCCGGAAAAATGCAGGATTGGAGACTTTCGTTACAGTAAACCAAAAGAGAAAGGCTTATTCTCAAATAAAAATAAATTTGTACCGCAGATTGCTTACATAGAGAATAATAAGATACAGCTGGAAAATATTACAAAAGAATTGCTGGAAAATTATTCTTTATCATAGTACTTTTCCAGTAAACGATAATTCATTCAAAAGGAGTTATAATGATGTGTGAAGTAATTGTCGTTACCAGTGGAAAAGGCGGTGTGGGAAAGACCACCACAACCGCAAATGTAGGAAGTGGTCTGGCGCAGGCAGGAGCAAAAGTTTTACTAATCGATACTGATATAGGCTTGCGCAATTTAGATGTAGTCATGGGACTGGAAAACAGGATTGTGTACAATCTGATTGATGTGATTGATGGAAACTGCCGGTTAAAGCAGGCATTGATCCGTGATAAACGATATAATAATCTGTTTTTACTTCCCTGCGCACAAACCAAAGATAAAACTGCTGTCAACGAGTCGCAGATGCGCCGTTTAATCGAGCAGGTTTCCAAGGATTTTGATTATATTTTATTAGATTCGCCTGCAGGAATCGAACAGGGCTTTAAAAATGCCATTGCAGGAGCCACAAGAGCTTTTGTTGTTACCACACCGGAAGTTTCAGCAATCCGTGACGCAGACCGTATAGTTGGTTTATTAGAAGCCAATGAATTTACCAAAATCGATTTGATTATTAACCGAATCCGATATGATCTGGTAAAGCGTGGTGACATGATGACAGCAGAAGATGTTGTGGATATTCTTTCCATTCCTTTGATTGGTGTCATTCCAGATGATGAAAATGTTGTAATTGCCACAAACAGAGGTGAACCCCTGGTTGGCTCCCAAACTTTGGCAGGGCGTGCTTATCGAAATATCTGCTATCGTGTACTTGGCAAACAGATTCCAATGGAAAACACAAAACCGGTATCTATTTTTTCAAGATTATCCGGTATGTTCCATAAAGGGAAGGAGGAGAGCGCATGTTAAGATTTTTTGGCAGAAAATCCTCCAGACAGATTGCACGTGACCGTTTGAAAATCCTCTTGATTTCAGACCGAATGAGTTGTTCCCCCCAAATGATGGAACTCATCAAAAATGATATTGCAAAGGTAATTTCAAAATACATGAAAATTGATACAAACAGTATGGAAATTGAAATCAGTAACACTTCTTCTAAGGGTAAACTGGTAAAGCATCCTACATTATATGCCAACATTCCTATACTGGATATGAAGAATGGATAAAACATGTTCAGACAATATAAATTACGAAATTATAATTTTAAATTAATAATCTTTGTAACAGTACTCAGTTTAATTGGATATCTTGCTATTGGAAGTGCGAAAGAGTCCGTTCAATCTAAACAGATGTATGGTATCGTCATAGGATTCGTTCTTTTGATTATTTTATCATTAATTGATTACTCCCATTATCTGTTTTTGTACTGGGTATTTTATGGTGCAAACCTGATTCTGTTAGCAAGCGTACTTGCATTTGGACGTGATGTAAATGGTGCGACCCGCTGGATTGTAATTGCCGGTCTGCAATTTCAGCCATCCGAACTTGCCAAAATTTTATTGATTTTATTCTTTTCACAGTTTATTATGAAATATAAGGATAAAATTAATTCTCCAAAGGTTTTGATTACAGCAATTTTGCTGTTAGCATTTCCTTTAGGATTAATTTATTTGGAACCCGATCTCTCTACCAGTATCATGATTATATTAACTTTCTGTATTATGCTATTTGTAGGTGGACTGAGTTTCAAGTTTGTTGGAGCAGTATTGGCGGTCATAATACCAGTCTTGGTTGGTTTTTTTACCATTATTCTAAGTCCTGGTGGTATCGATCTGATTCCAGAAGATTTTCAATATCAGATTGGCCGTATTCTTGCCTGGCTGGAACCGGAAAAATATGCAGATACCACTGCCTATCAGCAGATTAACTCTAAGATTGCCATTGGTTCTGGTCAATTATATGGCAAAGGACTCAATAATAATGTTATTGCTTCTGTTAAAAACGGCAATTTCATTTCAGAACCACAGACAGACTTTATCTTTGCAGTAATAGGAGAAGAATTAGGATTTATTGGCGGGTTTACAGTTGTTCTTTTAGTTTTCCTGATTGTATGGGAATGCTTTAAGATTGCCAGAAATGCGAAAGATCTTGCAGGAAGTCTTATTGCTTCCGGTGTTGGCAGTTTGATTGGATTACAATCTTTTCTAAATATTGCTGTGGCAACAGGTCTCGCTCCAAATACAGGTATTCCATTACCATTTGTCAGTTATGGACTTACATCTTTGGTTTGTCTCTATGCTGCTATTGGAATTGTATTAAACATCGGGCTGCAACAAAAAAAATACTAGTTTTGCCCAGAAAAGAGGATTATAGATGAACATCGCATTAATCGCACATGATTCAAAGAAAAAACTGATGCAGAACTTCTGCATCGCATACCGTGGTATTCTAAGCAAGAATTCCTTATATGCGACTGGTACAACTGGCCGTTTGATTGAAGAAGTAACAAACTTATCCGTCCATAAATACCTGGCAGGTCATTTAGGTGGAGAACAGCAGATTGGTGCTTCTATTGAACACAATGAAGTCGATCTTGTTATTTTCCTTCGTGAACCATTAAGTCCCAAAATGCATGAACCGGACGTTAACAATATTGTAAGACTTTGCGACATGCATAACATCCCCCTTGCAACCAATCTTGCAACGGCGGAACTTTTGATCAAGTCATTAGACAGAGGAGATTTAGAGTGGCGTGAAATGTATAAATAAGCGTTATGCCTATCTTATCATCAACTCCATATTAGTGTTGTCCTTATGCGGTTGTGGCAAAGACAAATTAGCCTTGTCTTATGAACGTGCCATAACACAGAATGCATTGACACAAGATCAAATGGCAGATCCCTTTGCATCCGATCTTTGTGTAATCAGTGGTGATTATTTGGAAGGAACCGATGTATCTATAGAAGAGACATCTGCTGCAGGACTTTTTGATGTAAACCATAATAAGGTTTTATATTCTAAAAATATCCACGAACGTTTAAATCCTGCCAGCCTGACTAAGGTCATGACTGCTCTTGTTGCTATTAAATATGGCAATACAGAAGATACGATTATATGTTCAGAAAATGTGAAGATTACCGAATCCGGAGCTACATTATGCGGACTAAAAGCAGGAGATAAGCTCACTTTAAATCAGGCTTTGCATGCGCTTTTAATTAATTCTGCAAATGATGCCGCAATTGCTATAGCAGAACATATTGGTGGCAGTGTAGAAGGATTTGCCGCTATGATGAATGAAGAAGCTGTTTTACTAGGCGCTACTGGAAGTCATTTTGTGAATCCGCATGGTCTGACAGAGAACGAGCATTATGTAACCGCATATGATATGTACCTCATCATGAATGCTGCCATGCAGTATGAATTATTTAATGAGATTATTCATATGAATGATTATACGACTGTATATTATGCCAGTGATGATTCAGAAAAGGAAATGTCATTTCGTTCTACAAATTTGTTCTTTCACGGCGATTATAATGCACCGGATAAAATAACTGTCATCGGCGGAAAAACCGGAACTACAAATGCCGCAGGCAACTGTTTAATCCTATTAACAAAAGACACGGGAGGAAATCCATATATTTCCGTTATTCTCCGTGCAAGCCAGCGGACGCTTCTATATGAAGAAATGATTGATTTGTTAGAAGAGATAAATAATTAGTTGTTTTTTCCCCCATGATAGCCTATAATATTCGTATGGTATTTAAATATACATAAAATACTTCAGGAGGGTACACACATGGTAGAATTAATTGTAGGTAGAGAAGGAAAAGGAAAGACAAAACAGTTACTGGAGCGTGTAAATGAAGAGATTAAAACAGCATCCGGTAACATCGTTTTCTTAGACAGAAACGATAAGCATATGTTTGAATTAAATAACAAGGTTCGTCTTGTTAATGTAGCAGATTATGAGTTTGCAAACAGTTCAGAGTTTATTGGCTTTGTTTGTGGTATCCTTTCCCAAGATCATGATATTGAAAAAATATACATAGACGCCATTTTAAAAGTTGCCAAATTAGAAAAAGGCGGATTAACAGAAGTTGTGAAAAGATTAGAAGTAATTGGCAGCAAATTTAATGTACAGTTTACAGCAAGTGTTACATTAGACGCTTCTGAATTAGACGAAGAGATTCGCAACAACATTGTAGTAGAGCTTTAAATCATTCGAAAGCCTCGGATTTATCTCCGAGGCTTTCTTTAAGATTACTTTGGAGGATTTATTAGTGTCAGCAAGGAATAACGGAAATGTTCGTGCTTATAAAAAGCCTATTAATCTGAATATTGGAATGATCTTTTTCGCCGTAATATTAATCTATATTATAATCTGCGTCTATATGTTCTTTTCACAAAAACAGATTTATGGATATGAGGTTAAAAATGGTTCTTTATCCGAATCTAATGTCTATGAAGCCATTGCACTACGCGATGAAATCGTTGTAAATAGTACATATTCTGGATATATTAACTATTTTGCCAAAGAAGGAGAACGAACTGGAGCATATAAATTAGTTTGCACAGTAGATGAATCCGGGCAGATTTTAGAACTGGTTAATAGTGCAGATGGCAGCGAGATTTTACTCAGTGAAAGTGACCTTGCAGAAATCCGGAATGAAGTTGCTGATTTTTCGGGTTCCTTCCAAAAAACCAGTTTTTCCTCCACTTATGACTTTAAATTTAATGTACAAGGAAGTGTATTAAAACTAGCCAACAGCAATCTGTTAAACAATATCAGTGATTTATATGGCTCTTCCATTGGAAGTTCCATTAATGTTTGTACCGCCCCTCAGTCTGGTATCGTAGTCTATTCTGTAGATGGTTTTGAACATTATAAAGCTGCTGATGTAACCGAAGAATGGTTTGAAAAAGAAAATTACGAGAAAACCCAGTTAATTAATAATGATATTGTGGAGAATGGACAGCCTATCTATAAACTTTCTACAAATGAAAACTGGAGTCTGATTTTTCCGTTAGAAAATGAACGTGCTCAGGAATTATTAGAAGAAGAGTATGTAAAGGTTAAATTTTTAAAGAATCAAACGGAATCTTGGGGAAAAGTAAATGTAATTACAGGTAAAGATAATGAAACTTATGTACAGTTAACCTTTACCAATTCCATGATCACCTTTGCAACGGACCGTTTTGTAGATATTGAATTGATTACTGATATAGAAACCGGACTTAAGGTTCCAAATTCCTCTATCGTAGAAAAAGAATTTTTCCTGATACCAACAAAATTTGTTGAGAAAAACGGGGCCAGCGGGGAATTAGGCGTTCTTCGTGAAACCTATAACGAAGATGGTTCTGTTATTCCTGAATTCATTGCAGTAAATATCTACAATGAAGAAAATAATGAATATTACGTGGATGATTCCATCCTGCGCATTGGTGATAAACTATTAAAAACAGATTCTACAGAGACTTTCACCGTTTCCAAAGCCGGCACTCTTGTTGGTGTATATAATATCAATAAAGGATATGCTGACTTTAAACAAATTCAGATTTTAAACCAAAATGAAGAATATTCCATTATCAAATCCAATACCAACTATGGTCTGATTGCATATGATCATATCGTATTGGACGCAGAAAGTGTAAACGAAGATGAGTTCATATATCAGTAAAAACTATTTAGAAATTTTCCATAATGTGTTAGAAACCGCAAATTCCTGCAATCGGACACCCGGGGATATCACTCTTATTGCGGTTAGCAAAACCAAACCCGTTTCAATGCTTCAGGAAGCATACGATGCAGGTGCACGCGATTTTGGAGAAAACAAAGTGCAGGAGATCATGGACAAGTATGATCAATTACCAAGCGACATCCGCTGGCACATGATTGGGCATTTGCAGACAAATAAAGTAAAATATATTGCAGATAAAGTGCATATGATTCATTCGGTAGAATCGGAAAAATTAGCATTAGAGATTAATAAACAAGCGCTAAAAGCCGGACGTGTCATTCCCATCTTAATTGAAGTTAACATAGCAGGAGAGGATAGTAAGTTTGGTGTTACACCTAATGAGTGTGAACAATTAATAAATGCCATCCATACCTTACCTGGAATTGCTATAAAAGGATTAATGACAGTCCCACCATTTGTAGAAAATGCGGAGGATAACCGCCAATATTTTAAGGCTTTAAAGCAATTATCTGTTGACATAATGCAAAAAAACATTGATAATGTATGTATGGATTTTCTGTCTATGGGTATGTCCGGAGATTATACGGTTGCCATAGAAGAAGGAGCCAATTTAGTACGTGTCGGTACAAATATTTTTGGAGAACGTGACTATTCTGTACAGGCATAATAGTAAGGAGTGTTAATACTATGGGACTTATGGACTCATTTATCAGTGCAATGAAAATATCAGAAGGAAATGACGACGACAATATGTTCGATGATGACGGATATTATGATGAAGAGGATGTTATGGAAGACAAGGCTCCTATAAGCTATAAAGCAGCCGATCCTGTTAATGAACCCAAGAAACAAACCGTCAGAAACATAACACCTGTCAGAGCAAAGAAAGTCGTAGGGTCCGGTATGGAAGTATGCGTAATCAAACCCAATTCTGTAGAAGATGCAAGAGAAATAACAGAAACATTATTAGCCAATCGAACTGTTGTATTGAATATGGAAGGGCTTGATGTTGATATTGCACAGCGAATCATTGACTTTACATCTGGTTCCTGTTACGCAATCAGTGGTAATTTGCAGAAGATTTCCCACTACATATTTATTATCACACCGGCAAGCGTAGACATTTCTGGAGATTTTCAGGAGATATTAAGCGGTTCTTTTGACGTTCCATCTTTAAATAACTAATTGCAACGTTAAGCCCTGCGAGTTTGCTTCGCAGGGCTTTTTGCATTATAAATATGATAAAAAAACGCTCCCCGCAAGGTTGCGCAAGACATTTGATTATAAATGGAGGGTTACAATTATGAGTGAAAGATTAGAAGTGATCGTAAAAAACGGCACCAATTATGATATTGTATACGAACAAAATTTTGAAGCATTAAAAAATGAATTAGAACGTTTAGAATTAACCGGTAAAAAAGCGTGTATTGTAACAGATAATGTAGTAGAACCATTGTATGCACAGACTGTAAAAGAAATTTTAGAATCAGTTGGTAATCATGTGTCTATTTTTACCTTTAAAAATGGAGAAGAAAGTAAAAACTTAGATACTGTGCAGGATTTATATGAACAACTGATTAACGATAAACTTGATCGCAAATCTTTCTTAGTTGCATTAGGCGGCGGTGTTGTAGGGGATATGACAGGTTTTGCAGCGGCTACTTATTTGCGCGGCATTGATTTTATCCAGATTCCAACAACATTACTTGCCATGGTAGACAGCAGTGTAGGTGGTAAAACCGGTGTTGATTTCAGACAGTATAAAAATATGGTTGGTGCATTTAATATGCCAAAACTGGTTTATATGAATCTGAACACCTTAACCACATTGGATGAAAGACAGTTTTATGCTGGATTCGCAGAAGCTATGAAGTCAGCCCTGATTAAGGATGCCCACTTTTATGAATGGCAGATTGAAAACATGTATGAAATCTGCGACCGTGACCCGGAAGTATTGGCAGAACTGGTTTCCAGAAGTTGTGGAATCAAGAAATTCTTTGTTGAAAAAGATCCTTGCGAAAAAGGCGACCGTGCACTGCTTAATTTAGGTCATACCATTGGACATGCCATTGAAAAATATAAGAATTTCAATATGCTTCATGGAGAATGTGTAGCACTGGGATGCATTGCAGCAGCTTATATTTCCTGGAAAAGACAAATGCTTTCTATGGAAGAATATTATGAAATCCGTGATATGTTTGTTCCATTCAATCTTCCAATCAGTATTGAAGATATGGACATTGAAGAAGTTCTTTCTTATACCAAATCGGATAAAAAAATGGAAAATAATCAAATTAAGTTTGTATTACTGAAAAAAATCGGTAAGGCTGTTATAGACCACACTGTAACAGACGATGAAATCCGTGCCGCATTAAAGGAGATTTTATACATTGAAGACTTCGAATAAAACAAGAGTATTATTTCTTTTTTTAGACCTTCTGTTTTTTGCAGTATTTGTAATCTTAGACCAGATTACAAAATCTTTAGCAGTAACTCATTTAAAGGACAAACCAGCATTTGTATTATGGGAAAATGTCTTTGAACTGCATTATCTAGAAAACAGAGGAGCTGCATTTGGTATGCTCCAAAACCAAAAAGTATTATTTGTAATCATTGCAGTTATTATGCTGACAGCAATTTCATATATTTTAATTAAAATCCCAAGAACCACACATTATTTTATATTGGAATTTCTTTTGGTATTAATCGCATCCGGTGCGGTAGGAAATATGATTGACCGTGTCAGTTTAGGATATGTAGTCGATTTTTTCTATTTTAAACTAATCGATTTTCCTATCTTTAATGTGGCTGATATTTACGTTTCTGTATCCTGTGTATTTCTTGCTGTATTGTTAGTGTTTTTCTACAAGGATCAGGATTTTGACTTTTTAAGCAGAAAGAAAAAGAAGGAGTAGAGTACCTTTGCAGGAATTTCATTTTCTTATTACAGAAGAATACGAAAACGAACGGCTTGATAAAAGTTTAAGTGAACTGACGGATGATACGGTTTCCCGTTCCTATTTACAAAAGCTAATCAAAGAAAATCAGGTATTTGTAAATCAAAAAGTTCAAAAAGCCAGTTACCGTTTAAAAGACGGTGATACTGTTTCTTTTATCATTCCCGACCAGACTACGCCGGATATCATTCCAGAAGACCTTAACTTGGAGATTTTATACGAAGACCAGGATGTAATCGTAGTAAATAAGCCCAAGGATATGGTCGTTCATCCAGCTGCAGGACATTTTTCCCATACACTTGTTAATGGCTTAATGTTTCATTGTAAAGACTCTTTATCCGGTATTAATGGTGTTTTACGTCCGGGTATTGTCCACCGTATTGATAAAGATACCACAGGCTCCATTATCGCTTGTAAAAACGATAATGCTCATTTAAAAATTGCCAAACAATTAAAAGAACATTCTATTACACGTCGATATCGTGCGATATGCTTTGGGGAATTAAAAGAAGACACTGGAACAATTAATGCTCCAATAGGCAGGGATGAAAAAGATCGAAAAAAAATGGCTATAAATCATAAAAATGGTAAACAGGCTATTACTCACTATAAAGTATTGGAACGTTTTCCAGGCTATAGCTATATTGAATGTCAATTAGAAACCGGACGTACCCATCAGATTCGTGTTCATATGGCATCCATTGGACATCCTCTTTTAGGAGATGTAGTATATTCTTCCAGAAAACAGCCTTTTACCACAAACGGACAGGTATTGCATGCCTATATTTTAGGATTTACACATCCTGTAAATGATGAATATATTGAGACAACAGCACCAATACCAGAGTATTTTAATTCCATTCTAGACAAGTTGCGTAAAACATGTCGCAATATGTAAAATTTATTGTTTTTTTATAAAGTTTATGCTAAAATAATTTTGTTGTTTGTGCATTTTAGCACATTAACGTGATGAGATAGGATTGATATTGTAATATGACAAATTCTAATAACGATTCGGTTATCATTTCACAACCGGATTACACACTTACAGCCAACAATTATTTAAACCGTTTATTAGTGCGTTATGCTGGTACATTTGATCTTTATACACCATATCAGCTTGGTGGCATGACATTCCCGGCATATGGTTACTTTTACAGCCATGTAGAGAAGTTTGTATTAACACGCGGTGCAAATATGTGGTCTTCTGACAGTTATGAACACATTCTGTTCTTACCAGTTGAAGAAGCAACTCCGGAAACAGTTGCTAAGATGAAGCAGATGCTTTTAGAAGAAGTAGAACCGAAACTTGTTCTCAAAGGAGAGGATGTTCCGCCACCGAATCATATGTATAGTTATATGTCGGTGATTATAATTTCTGACAAAAAACCTTCTAAGGAAACCATCAAAGCAGTCAAGAAACTCAGTTATGATAAAGGCTATATGATGAACATGCGCGGCTTTTCACAAGCACAGATTTGTTTGGTTTCAATTGAGGACGAGAAGGTGTATCATAATTTTGCTGCCCATGGCAAGAAGAAAACCTTAAAAGGAATTTTTAAAGAAGTAAAAGAGGGCAGAGTAGGCTTTCAAGAACTTGTGGAAAAGGGAGAACTAACTCCATTTACACAAAAACTATAAAGTTTTTAGTAATAAATCGTTCGTTTTTCGAACGATGTTTGTTACAGTAAGACGTGCGTTTTCGCACGGCGTCTGTTGCAGTAAGACGTGCGTTTTCGCACGGCGTCTGTTGCAGTAAGACGTGCGTTTTCGC
>CAZHGE010000001.1:0-27047 GCA_964531805.1 uncultured Lachnospiraceae bacterium | reverse complement strand
ACGGCGTCTGTTGCATATAAGCAGGGAAACCTGTTTTTATATGAAATCTCACATTATAAAATAATAGGAGGGATTAATTGTGAGCGCAATCGTATTAATCTTACTTGCTATTGTTATTTTCGTAGGTGGTTATCTTACATACGGTAAATACTTAGCAAAAACATGGGGTATCGACCCTAGCAGAACAACACCTGCCCACACAATGGAAGATGGTGTTGACTATGTTCCAGCTAAAACACCTGTTTTAATGGGACATCATTTCTCATCCATCGCCGGAGCTGGTCCTATCAATGGTCCTATTCAGGCAGCATTCTTTGGATGGGTTCCTTGTTTCCTTTGGATCGTAATCGGTGGTATCTTCTTTGGTGCTGTTCAGGATTTCGGTTCTATTTTCGTTTCTATCCGTCACGAAGGTAAATCCTTAGGTGAAGTTATTGAAAACACAATGGGTAGAAAATGCCGCGTACTGTTCACAGTATTTGCATGGTTAGTATTATTACTTGTAGTAGCAGCTTTCGCTGATATCGTTGCTAACTCCTTTACCGGTAGTGAAGCAAACGGTTCCGTTGCAACAGCTTCTTTATTATTCATTCCATTAGCTATTGCATTCGGTTTCTTTGTTTACAGAAAGAATGCTCCTATGGCAGTTGCTTCTGTAGTTGGTGTTATCGGCTTAGCAGCTTGTGTTGCTTTAGGTATTGCATTTCCACTTACAGGTATTCCAAAAGCTGGATGGTTAGCAATCGTATTTATCTACATCATCATTGCTTCTGTAGCTCCTGTATGGATCTTATTACAGCCTAGAGATTACTTAAGCTCATTCTTACTTTACTTCATGATGATCGCAGCAGTAGTTGGTATTATTGGTGCTAACCCAACAATCCAGACACCTGCATTTGTCGGATTTAATGTAAATGGAAGCTTTATCTTCCCTGTATTATTTATTACAATCGCTTGTGGTGCTATTTCCGGTTTCCATTCCTTAATCGGTTCTGGTACAACATCTAAGCAATTAGACAATGAAAAAGATGCATTAATGATTGGTTATGGTTCCATGCTTATCGAATGTGTTCTTGCAGTTATTTCCTTAATCGCAATCGGAACATTATCAGCAGATGGTACACAGGCATTTGTACAGAATGCACTTGGTTTAGAAGCAATTTCACCTACAGTAATCTTTGGTACAGCGATTTCTCAGTTCTTCGCTACTATGGGATTTGGAGAAGCAGCAGTTAATGTTACATACACAATCATCTGTTTAGCAGTTTCTTGCTTCTGCTTAACATCACTTGATACAGCAACAAGACTTGGACGTTTCATGTTCCAGGAATTATTTGCCACAAAGAAAAACGGCGAAAAGAACATCTTAAGCAATATGTATGTTGCTACAATTATCACAGTTATCTGCGCATTCGTACTTTGTATTGCTGGATACTCTAAGATTTGGCCATTATTCGGTGCATGCAACCAGTTAGTAGCAGTACCTGCATTCCTTGCAATTGCTACATACTTAAAGAAGATTGGCAAAAATAACAAGATGTTATACATCCCAATCGTATTTATGTCAATTGCTACATTAACTTCATTAGTTATGTCATTCAAGAACAACCTTGTAAGCATCATGGGTGGTGCAACAGGAGCAACATTATTCACAAACATCTTACAGGATGTAATCATTGTTCCTATCTTTGTTCTTGCTATTATCTTAATTATCGAAGGTGGTAAAGTACTTTTAGGAAAGAAAGAAGCTTAATATAAAGTGGATTTCTTCATAGTTTTGTTTATCATGAAACTATGACATACAAAAGAGAAAACGGTCCGGTATCTGCCGGGCCGTTAATTTTTTATATTCTATTTTGTTAGTTAGTACATTGGTTCTATTGTACATACTGTTTAAAAAAATATTTTATTTTTTCAGAATTCTTGTGTTTTTAAACAAAATTTAGTATAATAAATTATTCCAAGAAGACAAAAAATACAACAATCTAACTATTGATGTAGTGCCATCTTATTGGAAAAAATGGGGAATAAGGAGTTATGATTATGAACACAATTATTACAATAGGAAGACAATTTGGATCAGCTGGAAGAGAAATAGGCGAAAAAGTAGCTGCTCATTTTGGTATTCCCTGCTACGATAAAGAATTATTATCCCGTGCTGCAAAGGAGAGCGGTTTCTGCGAGGAAATGATCGAATCCCATGATGAACGTCCTACTAATTCCTTTTTATATAATCTTGTAATGGACACCTATTCATTTGGTTATAATGCTTCTTCCTTTATGGATATGCCAATCTCACACAAGATTTTTCTTGCACAGTTTGACACCATTAAAAAAATGGCATCCGAGGGTCCATGTGTAATTGTAGGACGTTGTGCAGACTACGCGCTAAGTGATTTCGACAATTGTATCCATTTATTTATCTATGGCGAAGAGAAGACAAAAACAAAACGTATTATGGAGAAATATAATCTTTCTGAATCCAAAGCAAAGGATATGATTAATAAGAAAGACAAACAACGCCAGAGTTATTACAATTACTATTCCTCTAAAAAATGGGGTAGAGCCGACAGTTATGATTTATGTATCAATAGTTCATTACTTGGCATTGATGGCACTGTAAAGCTTATTATTCAGGCTATAGAAGATTTTGAATCAAAATAAATTGTTTTATCACGCAAAGCTCACAATACATATGAAAAGCGCATTTCCAATCTATGGAGATGCGCTTTTCTACTATAAAAATATATTTATCTAAGAACTTGCTTTATTGTGATTTTCCACAACTCTAGGGTTCTCTTAATTTAACACTCTTAGCCGCCTTTCGTTTATGTTCGTCCTTCATAGCAGCATAATGCTTTCGTGTAGTGTTAACGTCTTTATGTCCTAATACATCCGCAACCAGATAAATATCACCGGTTTCCTGATATAAAGTAGTGCCATAGGTACTTCTCAGTTTATGAGGCGTAATCTTTTTTAATCCATTCACTCGTGTAGCATATTTCTTTACCAGATTTTCTACACTTCTTACTGTAATCCGCCTATTCTGCATGGATAAAAAGAAGGCATTTTCATGTCCGGACAAAGGAATTATATGCTTGCGCATTTCCAAATAGGAGAGGAGTGCATCATTTACCTCTTCCCCAAAATATACGACATCCTCGTAACCACCTTTACGACGTACTTTAACAGCTTGATTTTTAAAATCAACATCCTGAATATCCAATCCAACACATTCCGATACACGAATACCCGTCCCTAAAAGTAACGTTAAAAGTGCAAGATCACGAACTTTCGTCTTATCATGATATTGTAACTGTTTCTGGGTTAATTTTGTTCCCTCTTCAACCTGATCCAATAAAACAGCCACCTCGTCCGGATCTAATCGAATAATCTCTTTTTCATGCAGTTTTGGCATCTTAACTAAAGCAGCCGGATTGGTATCGATCAATTCATTTGTAAAGTAAAAATTATAAAAACTACGTAACGAAGCGAGTTTACGGCTTTTTCCACGCTCTTCATTCATCACTTCATTTTCATCCTGATTTTTATACAGCGCCAAATATTCCAAATAATCTTCAATATCGTCTCTTTTTATCTGATCTAATATAGACATTGGAATGTCCTGCATGGAATATTTTTCTTCCAGTTTCTTTACCTTCATTATAAATTCAAAAAACACACGCAGGTCATATGCATAAGCAATTTTTGTCCGGGAAGAAATGGTATCATTCATTCCCCTGAAATACATCTTACAAAAAGAAGGCAAAGTTGCTAGTAATTCTCTTAATTTTTCAATATTCTTTTTTGCAAGATCATCGTGGTAATTATGATTTGTTTCCATCGTTTTCCTTTCGTGACTTTGTCCTGATATGGGCAGAAGCCGGTATTTCTTTAAAACCATTAATTTCACCAGTGCAGATGGCAGTAAACATTCTGTTTTTTACACCGTGGTGTTCCTGATTCAGTCGCTGCAATAACAAATGTACATATTCACGCTTGGTATTTCCATCTGCTGGACAAGGGCTTTTCACAACCGGAAGATTATTTTTATTTACAAAACCAATTACATCCGCTTCCTCAACATAAATAAGCGGTCGGATTACAGTAACTTCCATCCGGTCTAAAAAGGTAACCGGTGCAAAGGTATGAAATCTTCCTTCAAATAGAAGAGAAAGAAGCATTGTTTCAATTACATCATCCTTATGATGAGCATACGCTACTTTATTACAGCCCATTTTCTTTATGGCTTCATTCAAGGCGCCTTTCCTCATTTTGGCGCATAAGCTGCAGGGATTCGATTCTTTTCTTTCTTCAAAAACGATCTGGGCAATATCCGTTTTTACAATGGTATATTCAACCTGCAATTCCTCACACATGGCTTCAATCCTGCCCAAATCCAGATTCCCAAAGCCTAAGTCAACTGTAATAGCACATAGTTCAAATTTCTTTGGATAAAAGCGTCTTAATGCCGCTAACGCATGCAGAAGAGTAAGGCTGTCTTTTCCACCGGAGATCCCGACTGCAATTTTATCTCCCTCCTGAATCATTTCATAATCATCTATGGCACGTCTTACATAGCTTAACAATTGTTGTAACTTCATATATTCATTCTCCTTGCTAACAAAGATTTAGTTAATTTCATCTAAATTTTCATAATTACTATACAATATTTCTGTTTAAAATGATATAATAAACACACATATATAAGAATACCATAGATTAAGAAAATATGGTAGAAGAGAGGCATACAAATGAAGTTCAGCATTGATAAAAAAACACTTGGAATCGGCATTGTAGCATTATCCGTTATTATTTTAGGAGTTAGTTTCATTTATCTCCTTTTTAACGGAAGTTTATTTTTTACAGCCTTTCGTAAAATATTAGATGTCTCAATGCCTGTTTTTTATGGCTTTATCATGGCATATCTTTTATCTTCCATTGTAAATTTTATAGAAGAGAAGTGCTTACTTCCATTATTAAAACGCTTTAAGTTCAATATTACCAGCAAATTAATGTCACGTATGCGTTTATTTTCTATTACAATTACTCTTATTTTTTCATTTTTATGTATCTATACCTTTTTGCTAATTGTTGTTCCAGAGATTTATAAGAGTTTACAAAGTATTGTAATATCTTTCCCAATCTATATTGACAATCTGCTTCGTTTTACAGAACGGTTATTAGTCCGTTATCCGGAAATTGAGCATTATTTTACCAATATCATGAATGAATATTCCTCCGATGTATACGAATGGGTATCCAGTTTATTACCATCCATGAATGCATTTATCAAAAGTTTATCCCAAAGTGTCATTAGTTTTATCCTAACTTTATGGGATATTGTATTGGGATTGATTGTCGCAATTTACATGCTTGCAAGCAAAGAGCGTTTTATTGGACAAAGTAAAAAAATATTATTTTCACTCTTTAAAACAGAACGTGCCAATAATATTCTAAAAGATATTCGTTTTATTGACCGTACCTTTGGTGGATTTATCAGTGGTAAATTACTGGATTCCCTGATTATTGGAATTCTTTGTTTTATTTGTCTGCAGTTTATCGGAACTCCATATTCTTTATTAATAAGTTTTATTGTTGGGATAACAAATATAATTCCATTTTTTGGACCATATTTAGGCGCTATACCAAGTGCATTGCTTGTTTTAATGGTTGATCCTTTACAATGCTTATATTTCCTCATTTTTATCCTGATATTACAGCAGTTTGATGGAAATTATTTAGGGCCAAAGATTTTAGGAGATTCCACCGGATTATCCAGTTTCTGGGTATTATTTTCGATCACTATATTTGGTGGATTGTTTGGTGTTGCCGGCATGATTATCGGTGTTCCAACATTTGCAGTTATTTATGCTATAATCAAACGATACACAAGCCGCCAGTTAACCAAAAAAGGATATCCTTTGGATACAATACCTTATATAAATGTAAAAGAGATTACTCCTAATTCACAATTTATTATGATGGATGAAAATGATGAATTTTACCGCATCTCAAAAGAAACAGTTGATGTTGATTATGAGCAATATAACATTATGCAAAATACAGTATCAGAAAATCCATCCACAGATGATAGCGAGTAAGCCAATTGGATAAAATCCATAAAAATGGCGTAAAATGGCCTCTTTTTAACTGTAACTATTCGTTAAAGTGTTCTTTTGCGAATAGTTGGAATAATCAAAGTATACCACATTTAACGACGATTTACCACTCTCGTTATGAGCAATAAACAAGAAAACCACGGATTCTGATGAGTCATTATGACTATCTGTCCGTGGTTTCTATTTTAGTTATAAAAGTAGTTTAATTTGATTACTGTTTAAATTCCTGACTGTAATATGGAATAATTAAATTTGTGCCAGCAATAAGCTGTGAATCCATGCTAATAGAATTAATAACACAGACTTCATCAATATAATCCTCAATAGAATCATAATGTTCATCCATATGTGCCTCTGCAATGTTCCAAAGACTGTCGCCGCGTTCTAATTCATAACTCTTAAAATATTTGTATTCTGGATGGTCGTAAATAGAATGTGCACTTGTAGACATACCACAAACACCAAATACAATCATAATACTTATAATTAAAGCAAAAATTGAACAAATTCCTTTGATTCTCTGCTGTCTCTTTCTTCTAGCAATTATCTCTCTTCTCATATACGTCACACGGGAAATTACTTCCCTACTCCTCTCCAGGTATACGAACGTTTGTTACGAACACTCGTTCTGTATATTTGTATTATAGCGAACGTATTTTCGAATGTCAATAACTTTTTCGAACAAATTTTCGAACACGAAAGAACTCTCCTTTAGAATATATATTATTTAATTTTTCTTCCATTGCGCATCACCATTAGCTGGATTATCCAATACTTTCCCACTATCTGTAAATCGTGAGCCGTGACAAGGGCAGTCCCATGAATGTTCCGCTACATTCCATTTCAAAGCACATCCCAAGTGTGGACATCTCCTTTTGGAAAAAGACAACAAATTCATTGCAGACTCTCCTGCATTTATAAAAAGCTGTGCACGCAGCATACTTCTTCCTGGATTAAAAACTTCTGCAAATTCATTTTCTTTTTCCAAAATCATATCCGTTAAAAGCATAGCCGATACCATAGATGAAGTTATCCCCCACTTATTAAATCCTGTTGCTACATAACATCCCGGCATATTTTTTGAATATGCACCGATGTAAGGCACTTCATCAAGTGTCATACAGTCCTGTGCGGCCCAATAATACTCTTCTTTTAAATCCGGATAATACCTATTTGCAAAAGAACGCAATTCTTCCCAATTACCGCCCTTTTTGCCAGTTCTATGATCTCCACCGCCAATAAGTAACGAATTACCCTGTGTTCGAAATGACATACCTTTATCCGCCTCATCCACATACATTCCTTTAAGCCGCGGTCCGTTTTGCAGGGAAATCACATACGATCTATGCTGATACATTTTCATAAAATACATACCATGTTTATTATCAATCGGAAAATGTGTTGCAATGATTACTTTATCATAAGTAATACTGCTGTGCACTGTTTTAGCTTTATGAGGCATCAATTCTGTTACAAATGTATTTTCGTAAATATGCATATTAGTTACTATATTTTTGATAAATTTAAGCGGATGAAACTGTGCCTGATCTAAAAACATTACTGCGCCAGCGGTCTGAAATGGAAGTTCCCAGGTTTTATTTAATACCGCCTGAAATCCAATCCTATCCAGTGCCTGCATTTCTTTTTCCAACTTTTTCTTATCATTTACAGAATATACATAGGATGATTTTTCTTCAAAATCACACTCCATCCCTTCACATAGCTGCCTGTATTTTTCAACCGCTATTTGATTGATTTCTAAATATTTTCTGGCATATTCCAGATTGAATTTTTCCAATAGTTTATGATAAAGAAGTCCATGCTGGGATGTAATCTTTGCAGTTGTATTTTGAGTTACTCCACTGCAGATTTGTTTCCCTTCCACAAGCACATAATCCACGTCTGCTTTCTGTAAAAAATAAGCACATAATATCCCTGTTATACCACCGCCAATAATTAACACATCCGTTGTTATATCCTCTTTTAATGCTGGAAATTGCGGTAGTTCAATTGTTTCTGACCAAATTGAATACATAAAAATCCTCATATCTTTCAATAAATTCAATTTACAAATATTGTTTGATAAAAAAGGAAAAATATGCTCTTTTCATGCTAATTCATAATTTTATAAGAAGAAATCGAACAAGTATTTGGAATATATGTTTGCTTTTTCTGAGGAACATATGATATAATGTTACTAAATACATAGAAATTATGTTTTAATACTATTATAAACTTATTGATGATTGCAGACATGAATGGAGGTTACTTTTATGGGCTATGGTAAGATTACTGCAAAACAGCAGCAGATTTTGGATTTTATTAAGGAAGAGATTTTAAACAAGGGATATCCGCCTGCTGTACGTGAGATTTGTGATGCGGTAAATCTGAAGTCCACATCTTCTGTTCATTCGCATTTAGAGACATTGGAGAAGAATGGCTATATTCGTCGTGACCCTACGAAGCCACGTGCGATTGAGATTTGTGATGATAATTTTCAGATGGTCCGCACCGAGATGGTCAGCCTTCCTGTCATCGGAACGGTTGCTGCAGGTACTCCTATTTTAGCGGATGAGAATGTTGACAGTTACTTCCCTGTTCCTGCTGAAATGGTTCCTAACGGACAGCCTTCCTTCGTTTTGAAGGTTAAGGGTGATTCCATGATTAATGTAGGAATTTACAGTGGTGATCAGATTTTTGTACAATGCTGTTCTACCGCAAGAGACGGTGATACAGTAGTTGCTTTGATTGATGATTCTGCTACTGTTAAAACATTTTATAAAGAAAAAGACCACATTCGCCTACAGCCGGAGAATGACGATATGGACCCTATTATCGTGGATGACTGTCAGATTCTTGGTAAGGTATTTGGAGTATTCCGTTTATATCACTAGTAATTGAAAAACTATTTATCATAGCAATATGAATTATATTTATTACACCAAACGATGCCACGCTTCGCGAGCCATCATATTGGACATATGAAAGAGCGCTTAACCACAATTTGGCTAAGCGCTCTTTCAATTCATCCCAAAAACAATATTAATCCAATTCTACAATCTTTCCATCTTTCCAAATACGTTCCAAATCATAATAACTACGGCTTTCTTTATCAAAAATATGGATAATGATATCGCCATAATCCATTAAGATCCAATTGCCGGAAGCATATCCTTCTGTCTGTTTGGTTGTTACTTTTAATTTTGCCATTTCCTCGGATACATTATCACAAAGAGCATGTACCTGATTTACATTTGTACCATTGGCAATCACAAAATAATCTGCCATATAGGATACTTCATGTATATCTATAATCTGAATATCTTCTGCTTTTTTATCATCCAATGCTTTATATATTACTTTTAAACATTCTTCCATTAACGCTTTATCTTTCATTACGCTGTTGTTTTCTCCTGATCCATATAATATTCATAAGTCATAACCGTCATAGAATCAATTTCTTTGCCGGTTTCTTTCAGATATACAAGAGTATCTGATAAAATAGTACGCAAAGTCAAATCAATATCTTCAAAAACCAGTTTCCGCACAATAGGAAGGTCTTCCGCATCATTTCTATGCGGTTCTAAATAATCCGCAATAAAGATGATTTTTTCTAATAAAGTCATATCAGGACGCCCTGTAGTATGATATCGGACTGCATTTGCAATCTCTTCATCTTCTATCCCATATTTCTTAGCACAAAGATCCGCACCTACTTTTGCATGTAATAAAGAAGGATTCACTTTTTCAATTTCTGTTACTTCTAAATCATTTTTCTTACAATAATTTAAACGTTCGCTATGTGTCATACATTTGGCACAGTCATGTAATAACCCTGCAATATAAGCCTTTTTCATATCACAATCATAACGCATTGCCATACAAGCAGCTGTATAGGCCACTCCTAATGTATGCTCATATCGTTTTGCATCCAATTCTTTGCTCAGTTCTTTTTGAAGCTTCTGTGTCTCTGATTTTGCCATTCTTAGTTTTCCCGATCCTCATATAAATGATGCTTCTTAATATAATTTTCGGTCACTTCCGGAACAAGATAGCGGATACTCTTTCCTGCCTTAATACGTTCACGAATCTCTGTAGAAGAAATATCGATATATGTACAAGGAAGGAGACGGATATCTGCATCGTATTTTTCTTTGATTTCTTCAATCTTATCCAATAATTCCTGTGTTGTAGAGCCTTTACGTTTAGCAGCTAAAATAACCGCATTTTTCATAATATCAGCAGGACGTTTCCATTGTTCGATCTGGAATAAAGAATCTGCGCCAATAATCAGATAATATTCTGAATTTGGATATTCCTGATTCATTAATTCCAATGTTTCAAATGTATAAGATTTACCAGGACGGTCTGTTTCGATGGTGGACAAAGCAAAATGAGGATTTTCTCCAATTGCTTCACCAGTTAAAGTGATTCTTGTTTTTTTGTCCAAAATAACGGATGGATCTTTTAAATTAGAGATACCTGTTGGAACAAAAAGGATTTCATCCAAACCAAACTCTTCATACGCTGCTTCTGCAAGAATTAAATGTCCCATATGGATAGGATTAAATGTACCACCGAAAACACCAATTTTCTTTTTCATTCTTAATACCAAACCTTTCTTGAAAACACACTACAACATCTACATACTTTCATTATAAAATAGAAACAAACGAAATCAATACGATTATTTTGGTAAAACAATCTTAGGCTTATCTTTATCTGGTTTATATAATACAATTTTTCTTCCGATTACCTGAACTACCTGGGAACCAGTACGTTCTGCTAAAACCTGCGCCACTTCCTTGGGATTATCCAGACAATTTTTTAGTACTGTAATCTTAATTAATTCTCTTGTATTAAATGCCTCTCGAATTGCTTCTGTATACTCCGGTGTCAATGAAGATTTTCCAATCTGGAAAATTGGCTCCATCACACTGGCAAGGCTTTTTAAATAAGCTCTCTGTTTACTTGTCATCTTATCTTACCTCTCTGGTCTTTTATCAATCTCTTTTTATGAGACTTTGCAAAAAATGTTGTCACTACTTTATTACAAATTCTATTTATAATACTGGAATACCAGTCCATACATACGAACCGTATCCCCTTCCTGAATTCCTAATTTTTCAAGTTCATCCAAAATACCTGTTTCTTTTAAGAACTTCTGGAAGAAGACAAAGCCTTTTTCTGATTCTAAGTTGGTGTAACCAAGCATCTTTTCGATCTTTGGTCCTTCTACTACATATTCTTCATTCTCTTCATCATATTCAACGGTATATGGATCATCACCAATTGCAAGAACTTCCGGATCATATTCCTGTTCAAAAATAGTTGGTTCTTCGTTGATGTCATCTAACATATGACGGACATGATACAACAATTCACGAATACCTTCTCCGCTAACTGCTGAAATAGGGAAAATCTTATATCCCATAGGACCAAATTCTTTTTCCAAACGTTCCAAAAGTTCGTCCCTGTCCGTATAAAGAGCATCCATTTTATTAGCAGCAATAACCTGCGGACGTTTTGCTAAATCTTCACTGTATAAAGCTAACTCTTTGTTAATTGCATGAATATCCTCAATTGGATCCCTGCCTTCTGTTCCAGCAGCATCCACAACATGAATCATTACTTTTGTACGTTCTACATGACGTAAAAATTCATGCCCTAAGCCTACGCCTTCACTAGCCCCTTCAATCAGTCCCGGAATATCCGCAACTACAAAACCTTTTGCTCCATCCAGATCTACCACACCAAGATTTGGATTCAAAGTTGTAAAATGATAATTTGCAATCTTAGGCTGCGCATTTGATACACGGGATAAGAAAGTCGATTTACCTACATTTGGGAAACCAACAAGACCTACGTCTGCAATCACTTTTAACTCTAATAATAAATCCAGTTCTTTGGCAGGTTGTCCCGGCTGGGCATACTTTGGTGCCTGCATAGTACTGGTCGCATAATGCTGATTACCATTGCCACCCTTACCACCAGTTAAAAGCACATAACGTTTATTCTTACCGGACATATCTGCGATAACCTTACCCGATTCTGCTTCTTTGATAACCGTTCCTTCCGGCACTTTTAAAATAATATCCTTACCATTTTTACCAGTACAATTACGCTTACCACCATTTTCACCATGTTCTGCGCAGTATTTACGCACATGACGGTAATCTGAAAGCGTATTCATACCTTCATCCACTTCAAATATAACACTTCCGCCGGTTCCGCCGTCTCCGCCGTCGGGGCCGCCGTTTGGCACATATTTTTCTCTTCTAAAAGAAACGTGACCGTCTCCGCCTTTACCGCTTCTTACATATATTTTCGCACGATCTGCAAACATAGTTTTCCTCTTTCTATATCACTAATTTATTCAGAGTATTCAAAGTATTCAGAGTCAAACCTCGAAAACACTTCGTGTTTCCCTAAATAAAAATTGTACTAAAATAAACACAAAATCACATACGATTATACTATACCAAAGTTTCAAAAAAAATTCCACAAATAAAAGAAAATGATTTTATGAAATTTTCCTAGAATTTAAAGGTTTTTCCAGTATTTTGCACAAAAAAAGACTTTGGATACTTAATACCCAAAGTCTTAATTCTTCGTATTATTTTTCTACAGGATAAACGGAAGCCTGTTTTTTATCTCTTCCTAATCTTTCAAATCTTAATACACCGTCAACTAAAGCGAATAATGTATCATCTCCGCCACGTCCAACGTTAACGCCTGGATGAATCTTTGTTCCACGCTGTCTGTATAAAATGTTTCCTGCTTTTACGAATTGTCCATCAGCTCTTTTTGCACCTAATCTCTTGGATTCGGAATCTCTACCGTTCTTTGTAGAACCTACACCCTTTTTATGAGCAAAAAATTGAAGGTTTAAATTCAACATGGTTATACCTCCTTGATTTTTACGTCGATATACTTTATACCGTACTGTTCTTTAATTTGTGATAAACCAAGAATCATAGAATTCAGTAATAAAGTGGCATCATCCGTTACATCCTCTTCAAAAGAACAATGGATATAACCGGATTCCTGATCCGTTTCCACGATTGGTTTTGTACTTGTCAAAGCCTCAATGGAATTAATCGTATTAATTACTAGCATCGAAATCGCTGCGCACACAATATCTTCTGATTCACTCGCATATCCAGCATGACCATTACAGGTAAATGCTATAATGCGCTCATCTTCTTTTATCACAGTAATACTTGTCATTTCAAACAACCTGCTAATCTAACTATTAAGCGTTGATCTTGTCAATTTTAACTGCAGTGTATGCTTGTCTATGACCATTCTTTTTGTGGTAACCTGTTTTTCTCTTATACTTGTAAACGATAACTTTTTTGCCTTTACCCTGATCCATAACAGTTGCTGTTACAGTTGCGTTTGCTACTGCTTCGCCAACTTTAAGGTCGTTATCCTTTACTGCGATTACCTGGTCAAATGTTACAACGTTTCCTGCTTCTGCATCAAGCTTTTCAACTTTGATTACATCACCTTCAGAAACTTTGTACTGCTTTCCACCTGTTGCAATAATTGCGTACATATGGACACCTCCTATTCACAAACTTGATTTACGTTTGTTTACTCGCTAGCTTCGGTGATGCCAGTTATTTGGCACTCTTGTAACCCCACTATGCGGCATACTGGTATATATTAGCACATGCTTTTAAAAGAGTCAACTTTTTTATAAAAAAAGTTTTATACATCTTTCTTAATCTAAAATTACTTCATTAATGCTATCCATAATAGCAAGTGTAATTGCCTATTACATATGCAAGTGGCTGGATGAATAGCCTTGGACAGCAACAGCCCAAAGAAAACCCCAGAGGAGGCACCCTCTGGGGTTTTCAATTTGTCTGCATGAACCTCGTTCACATCTTTTGCCTATACAAATAATATCATATGATAATTATTTATACAAGTGACTATATTAATATATTCCTTTTTCATCAAAATGATCCTAACGTATAAACACTTCGAAATTGGAACTTATTTCTCTGACAAACTAAAAGTTTACCTTGTCTACATATTGGAATTTATAACGATACCTTTATTTCAGCTAACTTAATATAATATTGGTCTTACCATATCATTCTTTTTTAGCCCTATGGTGAGAAGCAATCTGTTTTTTCCAAGACCATTTCTACCCATCATGCTTTTATATGGTTCTATGGTAAGATAAAATCAAACAAATACAACTAATTTTTGCATATTTATCTGCCCATGAACAACACCAGATGCATTTATGGTAAGAAAATAATTTCAAAAAAAGTATTATTTTCTTACCATCCAAGATTTTTTATATTCTATGGGCAGATTTCTTGTTCCCGCAAGTCAAAAGGACTGAAGAAATCAAAAGTTTATTATTCATTTTTAAACAACATAATGATTGCAGCAATTAATCACCACAAGGAACGAAAAGCATGTCTATAGTAGTTCCTACATTTTTTAGGTTCTTAATAGAATATCTCATAAACAGGCTTCTGAACCTTTTTACGGGTGATTTCTACCAATCCTAATGCTGTCATATCAACATAATTACAAGGAACAGGATCTTTTTTTAATAAAACCTTTAACTCACGTACCAGCGAATCAATATACTCTTCCTTTTCCATATTGATAAAATCAACAATAATAATACCGGAAAGATTGCGCAGTCTTAAATGTCTTACAATCATTTGTGCCGCTTCCAAATTGATTTTATAATTCAGAGTATCTTTCTCTTTTTTCGCAATGCATTTTGCCGTATTAATATCAATTACCGTCATTGCTTCTGTATATTCAATGATAAGATTCGCACCACTTTTTAAATTAACTTTTTTTGCAAAGAGTTCGTCCATCTTTGAATCAACAGAATACAATTTATCAAGCGGAAAAGTATCATTGTAAAAACGGATATTTTTACCGCCTTTATAATACGCTTGTAAATTTTCATATACTTCCTGAATATCTGTCACAATTTCTTCATATTCAAAATTTGAAAGATGATGCAGATATTCAATATAGGAAGGTTCGCTTTTATGAATGCAACTAAAACAAGTACGCGTTTTTGCATGAAGTAATGTTTCATCCATTTTGTGAATCAGGCTTTGCAATTCGCTCTGTAAAATAGATATATCTTCTAAATCTCCTGCACCTGTACGGATAACTGCTGCATAACCAGCATCTTGCAACAGTTTTTCCGCATCCACCTGTTGTAACATTGCCTGCAATTCTTGCTTTTTCTCTTTTGAGAGTTTTTTGCTATACTGCAAGCCGCCTTTTCTTTTATCCAGTGTAACAACCACATAAGCACCGTTCACTGACAATTTGGTAGTCACTACAGGATCTTTTGTCTTAACACCTTCTTTTATAACCTGAACAGGCAGTTCATCACCTTCATGTAGTCCTGTAACCTTAGAGAAATCATTCTTCTGTGAAGAAAAGCCATTATGCAAAAAAGTATTTCCTTGTACATCTTCCAGCGGTAAAAAAGCCATTTGGCCATCAAACAATTCCACAAATGCAGCATTGATGTTTTTATTGATGTTTTTAACCTTTGCTACATATATATTATCAAGCAGGGATTCTTTATTTTCTACATGCAGATCCTCTAACTGATTATCACAAAAAGTCATCGCACATATTCTATTTTTGTATTCGGTAATGACTACATTTGTATGAATCATTAAAAATCTTCTCCAAAATAATCAAGGGGTTCAAATACTGGTTTTTCTGTTGTTCCAGCATTTCCATAAGTATCTAATCGTGTAATCTGATAAGCAAGTGGGTCAAACTCCGTTCCACAGAAATCACAATATGCTTCCAATGCAAGTGTTGGCTTAATATTGCCGCTGCTGCTGGCATCCACGAATATTTCCACGCTGTTTCCCTTGGCAATCCACTCATAAATATGTGGTTTGATATCCATGGTCAGTTCTTGCTTTTTGGTCTGTTTTTTTACCAGAATCTCATTTTGTGCAAGAAAATCCATAGAATTTTTATCGAAATTAATAATATTATTTGAATTTTCTTTTGGACTTAAGAGATATCTTGCAGCCGCCACGCTTGCCATGGCATTGCCTGCTTTTTCTGGCAGCATTTTCACACTTGCAATACGGATACCAGGTACCATAACAGCATTTAACCGCTCCATCATATCCTTTGCCCCATTATGGCTGTGAACCTCAATATCAAAATATTCTCCATAGCTAATATGTCCTACCCCCAATGGCGCTGCAAAACTCATAATCTGATGAGGAGAAAATCCAGTGGAATAACAAATATCAATCTCCGCACGTCTCATGGATTTTTGAAAATACCGCATGATATCCAGATGGCCGATATAGCGCATGACACCATCTTTTTCAAATTTTATTCGAATCTTCATTGTATCTAATAAACCATGCCTTTCATGTGTCTATAATTCTTTTCTGCCTATGAACGCATTTTAGCGGTTCACACAAATACCTACGCCAAAACGTCCGGCACCGCATCCGTTACATTTATCTTTACAATTCATAGTCACTTCTTCTTTGAGAGCACGTTCCCACTCTCTCTTTAAGAATGACTTTGTTACACCCGCATCAATGAAATCCCATGGGAACACTTCATCAAGAGAACGTTCACGCGTAGTATAAAAATCAACATCGACACCACATTCGTCAAATGTTTCCATCCATACTTCATTTTTGTAATATTCACCCCATGCATCATATAAACAGCCTTTTTCATAGGCTTTTAAGATAACCTGTCCTACTTTACGGTCACCACGGGCAAATACACCTTCCATAATACTCACATCTGCTTCGTGCCAGTTATATTTGATACGTTTCTGGTTAATCTGTGACATTATGGAATTCTTAGTTACATACGCCTTGCGGATAAACTCATCCTTTGTATTCATTGCCGCCCACTGGAATGGAGTAAATGGCTTTGGAATAAAGAAGGATGTACTTGCTACAATCTGTACAGGTCCATTCTTACGCTCTTCCTTTGGTACAGTATCAAAGAATTCTTTTGCCACTTTATTACAAAGTTCTGCAATTCCTTCAATATCTTCATCGGTTTCGGTAGGAAGTCCTAACATAAAATATAATTTCACTCTTGTCCAGCCGCTTTCAAACGCTAAATGGGCACCGTTTAAGATATTTTCTTCCGTCAAACCTTTATTGATGACATTACGCATTCTCTGACTTCCCGCTTCCGGTGCAAAGGTTAATGAACTCTTTTTCACATCCTGAACCTTGTTAAATACAGAAAGAGAAAAATTGTCAATACGCAGAGACGGCAGCGAAATATTCACATATCTGCGGTTACATTCTTCAATCAAATAATTAATCAGTTCTTCTAACTGTGTATAATCACTGGAACTTAAAGAACTTAATGAAATTTCTTCATGCCCCGTTGCTTTTAATAATGTTACAGCGTATTCTTTCAATTTTTCTACATCACGTTCTCTAACCGGACGATAGATTTGTCCTGCCTGGCAGAAACGGCATCCCCGGATACAACCGCGCTGAATCTCTAATACCACACGATCCTGTGTAACCTTGATAAACGGTACAACTGGTTTTTGTGGATATGAAGCCTCGGTCATATCACTTACTACTTGTTTTTCAATCGTAGTAGGAATTCCCTCAATCAATGGATAAAATGCTTTGATTGTGCCGTCCTCATTGTACGATACATCATATAAAGATGGCACATAAATACCAGGAATACAGGCTGCTTTTTCTAAAAATGCACGTCTGCTCTCCCCATTCTTTTTACATTCCTTATAAAGATCGAACAACGGACGGTATTGAACTTCCCCTTCTCCAATATAAAACAGATCAAAGAAATCTGCGATTGGTTCCGGATTATATACACAAGGTCCACCTCCAATTACAATAGGATCATTTTCACTACGATCTATCGTTTTAAGTGGAATGCCTGACAAATCCAACACCTGTAAAATATTGGTATAACACATCTCATATTGTAAGGTAAAACCAAGGAAATCAAAGTCTTTTACCGGTTCCTGAGACTCTAATGCAAATAACGGAATGTTCTTTTCCCTCATAACCTTATCCAAATCCAGCCATGGAGAAAACACACGCTCACACCATACATCGTCATAACGGTTAAAATCATGGTATAAGATCTGCATTCCTAAATGGGACATACCTATCTCATATACATCTGGAAAACAGAATGCAAAACGAATATCTACTTTTTCTTTATCTTTTATTACACAGTTCATCTCATTGCCAATGTAACGTGCTGGCTTTTCGATGGACAACAGTATTTCATCTGATAATGCTAATTTTTCCAATGTTTTTCATCCTTTTCTTTTTATTCTTCTAAAGTATAAGGTAATTGCTCCATAAAAGCAAATGAATTTACATCAATCGTCTGGGAAACCGCCGCCTGAATCTGTTCATGCGTAATGCCAAAATAACTGATATTTTGTGTTTCCATATAAACAAATGCCAAAAACAATCCTGTACAAATTGCCAGACGCATATAAAAGCTATAGCTTCCTTTTTGTTGACTATTTTGGTCTATGCCGTCCCCTTCATCGTAACGGTCAAAAAAACGATATTGTTTATTTTCTATAGGCTCTGAATAGGATAATTTTCGGTTTGGATAGAGAATATGCTCTCTTTTACGAATGCGTCCAATGTTTTCTTCTTGTTCACTCCGCATCATTTTAATGAGTTCCAGTCTTCTTTCTATATTTTCCATATGTTGTCCTTTAGTTTTTTGATACAATGTATTCCAAAGTATAAAAAAAGATTCCCTGAATTTTTGCCATCTGCATAATAGGGAATCTTTTTGCTTATATTTGCTCTTTTTTTCTATGTATCTAACTCTTATCTCTTTGCCAGATCTTCAGTAATATCCGCCCATGTAACACCTTTTTCTACCATGAGAACCATTACATGATACAGGAAGTCTGAGATTTCATATTTAATCTCATTTGCATTTGGGTTTTTGGCTGCAATGACGATTTCGGTTGCTTCTTCACCAACTTTTTTCAGAATCTTATCCACGCCTTTATCAAATAAGTAATTGGTATAAGAGCCTTCCTTCGGATTGAGTTTTCTATCCTTAATTACCGCATATACATCTTCAAATACACGAAGTGGATTATCCTCTGTCTTCATTTCTTTTTCAATAACAGGCTGGAAGAAACACGTCTTATTTCCTGTATGGCAGGCTACTCCTGTCTGGATTACTTTTGCAAGCATGGTATCCAAATCACAGTCAATTGTTAATGACTGCACATGCTGATAATGACCGCTTGTTTCACCCTTTACCCACTGCTCCTTACGGCTGCGGCTGTAATAGGTCATAAGACCTGTGCTAACCGTCTTTTCATAGGCTTCTTTATTCATATAAGCCATCATTAATACTTCATCCGTCTTATAATCCTGTACAATAACTGGTAATAATCCGTCCGAATTTAACTTAAATTCTTCCCATGTAAAACGAGCACGAACTCTGCTGACCGCAATACCATTTTCCTCTAAAATTCCTTTTAATGCAGGGATTTCAGCCGCATTATTAGTTGCTACTTCACCAGTAATACCATAAATATTTTCAATCTGTAATACACCGATAAGTTTATCCAAAGTAAGTTCCGGTATGGAAACCAGCATCGGAACCGGACACTGTGCTGCGGCATCATGAATTTTAACTGGCTTTACTAAAAGAACTAATTCACAGAACTCTTTAATCAATTCTTTATTATCCTCAATTTCTTCCTTAGAAGATACACAAGCGATAATCTTATCCGCACCAAACTTCTTAGACACTTCCTCTGTAATCTCTACATTTCCTAATTTAGAATAATTAAGAGCTGCCTTATTACATCCAGCGTATAAAAGTTTTTTAATATCTTCCATACGTTTCACATTACCCGCACCATAAACAGGAATATCTAGTTCTTCACAGATACTCTTGATTACATCCAATGCCTTTTCATGTGTTTCATCCGAATCGGACATATCATAAATCATCAATGCATCCGCATTATTTTCTTCATAGTATTTTGCCAAATGCACTGGATCAGCATCTACCAAACTATGATCTTCTAAACTTTTTACAGCATTTTCATTTAAAAGATATATACAGGGAATGATTTTTCTATCTTTCATTATAATGTTCCTTTCGTACTTAAAACGGATTTGATTCGTTCATCTTTTGTACAAGCTTCGTCCAGTGCTTTTCCAAAGGCTTTAAACATGGCCTCTGCAATGTGATGGGAATTTACACCATCCAACACTTTTATATGTAAATTCATACCGGCGCTATAACTGATGGCATAGAAAAATTCACGCACCAGTTCTGTTTCAAAATCTCCAACCATCTGTGTCGGAAACTGGGCATCGAAAGCAAAATACGGTCTCCCGGAAAGATCTAATGAACAAAGTACCAGTGCATCATCCATTGGAAGAATAAAATATCCAAAGCGCTTAATGCCTACTTTATCACCAATTGCTTCTTTAATGGCATTACCAAGCACAATTCCTGTATCTTCTACAGTGTGGTGGCCATCCACTTCCAAATCTCCTTTTACGGATACATTCAGGTCAAAAAAACCATGTTTTCCAAATCCTGTCAGCATATGGTCAAAAAATCCAATACCGGTATCAATCTTTGTATCACCAACACCATCTATATTAAGTTCTAACTTAATGTCCGTTTCCTTTGTAGTTCTTGTAAGAGAAACTTTTCTTTCCATTTGATCTCCTTCTACATAACTGCGTCTGTTCTTATAAAAAGATATATTTCCAGCACTACAGTACATATGCATATACTATTTTTCAAAACGTACACGGATGGAGTTTGCATGAGCTGTCAACTGTTCCTGCTCTGCAAAATATTCAATTTTACCATGTACTTTTTCCAACGCTTCTTTTGAATAAGAAATGATACTTGTTTTCTTTGTAAAATCATCTACATTTAATGGTGAAAAGAATCTAGCAGTACCATTTGTTGGTAAAATATGGTTTGGACCTGCAAAATAATCTCCTAAAGGTTCAGAAGAATATTCACCAAGGAAAATCGCACCTGCATTCTTAATCTTTGTCATCACCTGATATGGATCTTTTGTTAAGATTTCAAGGTGTTCGCTTGCAATCTCGTTTGCTGCCGCAATGGCATCTTCCATAGATTCTGCCACTAATATGTATCCATAGTTTTCCAACGACTTTTCAATAATCTCTGTACGACTTAATTCTTTTGTGAAAATATCCACCTGCTCAGATACTTTTTCAGCTAATTCCTTACTGGTTGTAATTAAAATTGCACTTGCCAATTCATCGTGTTCCGCCTGGGATAAAAGATCCGCTGCAACAAATCTTGGATTAGCAGTTTCATCCGCCAAAACAAGAATCTCAGAAGGCCCTGCAACTGAGTCAATTCCAACATAACCGAATACGGCCTTTTTGGCAAGAGCAACGAAGATATTACCCGGTCCTGTAATCTTATCCACCTTCGGTACGGACTCTGTTCCATATGCCATGGCAGCGATCGCCTGAGCACCGCCAATCTTATAAATTTCATCAACACCAGCCACATCCGCTGCAACTAAGGTCACCGGATGTACACTTCCATCATTACGTGCCGGTGTACAAAGAACAATTTTTTCAACCCCTGCTACTTTTGCCGGAATAATATTCATAAGCACACTGCTTGGATAATAGGCTTTGCCACCAGGAGCATAACAACCTGCTCTTTCAATCGGTGTAATCTTCTGTCCTAAAATGGTTCCATCTTCCTTTGGAACAATCCAGCTTTCACGAACTTGTTTCTCGTGGAAAACACGAATGTTTTCAGCAGATTCCTTGATAACTTCTACTAACTGGGCATCTACCTCTGTATATGCATTTTTGATTTCCTCTGCTGAAACACGTACATTAGACGCATTTACATCCCATTTATCAAAACGCTGGGTATAAGAAAAGACTGCCTTATCTCCATTTTCCATAACATCATTAACGATGTCTGAAACAGTTTTCTCATACTCTCCATAATTATTCGGACTTCTCTTTAATAAGTCCTCTAAAATATTCTTTTTAGTATCTTCGGTTAAGTTTACAATTCTCATTTTATGCCTCCAATGCTGCTCTCAACTTGCTAATCAATTCCTGAATACGCTTTGACTGCATCTGCATACTTACCTGATTTACAATCATACGTGCAGACAATGGACAGATTTCCTCTAATACATCTAAACCATTTTCACGAAGTGTAGAACCTGTCTCTACGATATCCACAATTACATCTCCAAGTCCAACTAACGGCCCTAATTCTACCGAACCATTTAACTTGATGATATCAACAGTCTGATGCTTTTTATTGTAAAAATAATCCTTTGCAATCAATGGATACTTGCTGCATACACGAATCATTTCATGATGCTTTAACAATTCCTTTGCACTTTCCGGGCCGCAAACACACATACGGCATTTTCCAAAACCAAGATCCAAAACTTCGTATACCTGTCTGCCTTCTTCCATCAGGGTATCCTTACCAACTACACCAATGTCCGCAGCACCATATTCTACATAAGTAGGAACATCGGGGCCTTTTGCAAGGAAAAACTTAAGTCCCAATTCTTCGTTTACAAAAATCAGTTTACGGGTATCTTTATCCTTCATTTCTTCACAAGTAATACCAATGGACTCTAACAATTCCAATGTCTGTCTTGCCAAACGTCCCTTTGTAAGAGCAAATGTTAAATATTTTTTATCTTCCATTTTTATCAAATACCTTTCTGTATCTGCATCTTATTTATAGCAAATATCTATCAAGTCATTTTAAAGTCTTTTCATTTCTACAATCACGCCTTCTTCACGAAGCGCTTTTGCCTCTTCGATCACTGCAGCAAAATCATCCTCTGTATAAGTCAGCACCCGCTTATTATCATTCAAAGGAATGGCAATGGACTGTCTTGTCAGCGCCTGCATCAAATCATCAATCAAAATTACAAAACCGATTGCTGGTGCTTTTTTACCAAACTTAGATAAAAGCGCATCGTAACGACCGCCCTTTACCACTGCATCACCAACACCATAGGTATATACCTTAAAAATCATACCTGTGTAATAATGATACTGTGTCAACATTCCCAAGTCAAAAGAAACATATTGTTCAATACCATATTTCTGCAATACTTTATAAAGTTCTTTTAGTCTTTCAATTGCGTCCTTAGAACGTTTATTAGCAGCCAATGCACTTGCTGTTTCAAATACTTCAACAGAACCAACCAATTCACCTGTTTTTAACAATTTATTTCGGATATCCTTATTTACATTTTCATTTACCAGATATTCCTGTGCACCGAAGAAATTCTTATTGGAAATATACTCATAAACTGTGGATTCCATTTCCTCCGAAAATGCAAATTCTTCACAAAGACCCTTGAAATATTCAGCATTACCAACACTTACCTGAAAATCCTTAAGTCCTGTATTTAAAAGAGCTTCAATTGTCACGCTCAACACTTCAGCATCCGCATACACACTGTCATCTCCAATCAGTTCGACACCCATCTGTGTTGTTTCTTTTAATTTACCCTGTAAATTAGACACATTAGTAAATGCGTTTCCTAAATAAGAAAAACGAAGTGGTTCGTTTTCTTCCATAAAATATTTAGCCGCACATCTGGCAATGGAAGGCGTAAAGTCAGAACGCAGTGCCAATGTATTGCCTTCCTTATCAAAAAACTTATACAACTCTCTAGATGGTGTTGTTCCGATATCACTACCAAACACATCAAAAAATTCAAAACTAGGTGTCTGAATGTCACTATATCCATATAAAGAAATCTTCTCATGCAAAAGCTTCTGTACATTCAATTTCTTCTCATATTCTGCTCCGTAAATATCACGAACACCTTCCGGTGTATGTAATAACTGTTTGCCCATAATGGCCTCCATTTCTTAATCATATTACACGATTCATTTCATGCTCTTTACAATACGATGTTTTTTATATTTAGTATTCTATACCGCCTTGTACTTTAGTGTGGCATGTATTATGTTTTAGCACAACGTACACTTTAATACGGTAACGTGCTACTTCGCTACTAAATTAAACTATATGTAGTATACCTATGTAAAAGTCCTATGTCAACGCAAAATCAAAACTTTTTTGCTTTTCTTTCTATACACTAAAGATTATTCATCCCTTTCCAGCATGTCCTTCTGCATCATTTCCAGATAAGGCACAAATACACCTTGCTTTGATGAAAAAAAATAATCCTGTTCTAATTCATCCATGCGGAAACTCTTACGTCCGCCATTTTTTGCACGTTCCCAGAAAACAAGCAGTTCCCTTAAGCGCAGATAATAAAACACCTCTTTATGGGAAAAATACAGAAGAAAAAAGGCTATCCCTTTCTGCTTTTCAAAATTCTGCATAAATTCTACCTGGTGTTCATGGATATTTTGCAATGCAAACGTATCCTTAGAAACTTCCTTTGCATCAAAACAAACCGGAATACCCTGTACAGCCCCAATATAATCGACCGTACTTTTCTGATCAAAGTACGCCAGTGTAATATGTCTGTGCTCTTGATCAATCTTAATCGGTGTAATCGGTGTCGGTATTTTTTGAATTAACGCAAGTCCACTGTCTAAATACTTTTCATTTGTCCTGTTTACAAACTCTTCCAATACGGAGCCTCGAAGCCCCCTGGAATTCCATGTCGCCATGTGATTCTCCTATTATATTTACACTTTAGTCAATTTAGTCGGGCAAAAAACTTGTCTATCTCCGACTAAATTGCACTTTTTGCTTTTGGGTCGGGAAAATATTGTGCTTTTATCCGACCAACTTGCACTTTTTTGCTTTTTAGTCGGGAAAAGTATACTTTTCTCTCCTACTAAATGCACATTTTAACTATTCTAGTTGGGTATTTTCCTTATTTTCACCCAACTAAATTAAACTTTATGCCATTCAGGTCGGTTATATATGACTTTATCAATAATTTTAGAACATAAATTCTATCATTTATTACTCAAAATAATTCTGTCTAAATTGCAAAAAAGCAAAAGGCTCCTCACAAACAAATTCCCGAGTAGAAAGGTAAGCCAAATCTCCCTCTAACACTGGAAAAACAATGCGGTATGCATGCAAAAGCTGGTATTGGGGATATGCTCCACCAACTTTAAATTGAGCGGTTTCTTTTTTGGCAGCATTGCCTTTCATCGTAACTTTATTTTGCTTCTCCCCATACTTGGCATCACCTGCAATCGGATGTCCATATGCAGACAAATGAGCACGAATCTGATGTGTTTTACCTGTAATTAATTCAATCTCTAAATAGGAAAATTCTTCTTTTGCTTCAATGCAACGATATGCAGTCACAATTTCGTCATACGCTTTTTTCTCAGCATCGGAAGCGTTGAAACAAATTGCTGCCTCATTATTCTTAGTATCTTTTCTATGATAAGCAGTTAAGGTTTTTGCCCCTTCCATTCTGCCATGCACATAAGTGCGGTAATATTTCTGAAGGCTTCTATCTTTGAGAACACGGCTCATCTCGCGGCTGCCAAGCAGCGTTTTTCCACAAATTACGAGCCCACTGGTATTGCGATCCAAACGGTTACATACAGATGGCTTGAAACGTCGTAACGACTCTTCCGAAACAGCACTTGAATTCAATAAATATCCAATCATCCATTCATTCAAAGACAAATCTTCCGGCTTTGCCTTTTGAGATAACACACCTGCCGGCTTATCCAATAAAAGGATATGCTCATCCTCATAAATAATTGCAATGCCACTTAATGTATCAAATGCTTTTTTATATTCTAAACAAGAATCTTTGCCAGAGAACATTTTCTTATTGCCTAAATTGTTGTCATCAAGTGCACTATCTCCTGCTCCAGCAGAAGCAATACCCGCAAACTTATCAAATGTTTCATCACTGAAAAAACACTGAATCAAATCACCGGACAAAACCTGTTCTGAACCGGTTGCCTTTTTGCCATTTAATGTTATATTCTTTTTACGAAGCATCTTATATAAAAAACTGGTCCCCATTTCCGGAAACATTCTTTTTAAATATTTATCAAGACGCTGTTTGGCATCCTGGCTTGTCACTTGAAGTTCTTTCATAATCTGCCCTTACTCCTATTTTTACACCTATACAATTATACACTTGAACAAAAAAAACGACAATACCGGAGTATTATCATTCATTCTCTAAGATACTATATAAAACAGAGTCAGAATAAGTTCCGTCCTCATGCAAATAGTATTGACGGAAAATACCTTCCCGCTTCATTCCACACTTCTGCATTACTTTACCTGAAGCAGGATTGTCTACATCATGTTTAGCCCATATCCGATGCATTTTCACTTCATCAAACAAGTATTGAATTACGGCTGCCAACGCTTCTGTCATAATGCCCTTATTCCAGTAATCATAGCCAATATTATAGCCGACTTCGCAATTACAATTTTGTTCATTAATTGCCCAAGCAGAAATCGCTCCAATGATCTCACCTTCATATATTATCGCCCAATGATAGGTATCTAGCTTTTCATAAGATGCAATGACATCATTCACAAATGTTTCCACATCTTCGACACATGAGTATGGTTCCCAATTCAAAAATTGTGTTACTCTTTTATCCGTAGCATAATTCTTATACATGTATTGTGCATCGGATAATTTATATCTTTGTAACACAAGTCGTTGTGTTCTTATTTCCTGAGTGCCTTTATGATGTAACATTATTTTTTCTCCATGTAATATTTTCATCTTAATTCTATCAGTATAAAAACCTAAAGGCAGATAAACACTTATCCGCCTTTAGGTTAATGGAATAGGTAGGGTGACACTCCTACATCTCTTTTAAGACCACGCGGGCGTGACGGCTGCCTGTTCCGTCCTCAGATTCCATTCAATATATTATATTATAT